>JACQGJ010000724.1 GCA_016199605.1 Armatimonadota bacterium
CCTGGACGCACTTTGAGGCCGACTGCTGGAAGCGTGAGGTGCCCTACGCCTTGCGTTTCGGGGCCAACATGCTGCGGGTGTGGTTGGACTGGAGCGCCTATTTGGCGATCGGCGACACCATGGTGGCTCGGTTGGAGGAAGCCCTGAGTATCCTCGCGGGCCACGGGCTGAAGATGATGCCGGTGCTGTTCAACCGTTGGATCGATCCTCGTTTTCCGGCGGGTGGCATCAGCGACCAGGACCTGCGGTGCTCGGGTTGGGGGTTCGAGAAGTTCGACCCCTACGTCGACGCGCTGGCGCGGAACTTCGGCGACGATCCCCGAATCGGAATCTGGGACGTCTGCAATGAACCGCTCGGCCTTGGCTGGGGATCACAGGACCTTTTCTTCCGCGAGCACGTCTGGCTTTCCAACGTGGCGGATCGGCTGCGGCGACAGACCACCCAACCCGTCACTATCGGAGGCATGAACCACGACTATTGCCAACAGCTTGCAGGGCTGGTAGACATCATTTCCTTTCATCCCTACCCGCACGAGGTCGGCGAAATGGAGAAAGTCTGTGTCGACCATCTGGCGATTGCCGAACGTTTCGGCAAGCCCCTCCTGTGCACCGAAACCTGCTGTGGATCACTGGACGACCACGAGCGTGGACGACTTGCCCGCGACTGCATTGAAACCCTCGAAAAGCATCGTATCGGCTGGCTGGCGTGGCACCTGGTGGAGGGACGTTTTGTGACAGGATCCCGGGAGAGAACCGACTCGAATGCGGTCCGGCCGGGGGAAGGCTATATGCCCTTTGTGCTCGCCGATGGCACGACTCGACCGGGACATGAATGGCTGGAGCGCGACTGAGACACGATGCCCAAACGTCCCAACCTCCTTATCTTCATGACCGATCATCAACGCGGCGATACGGTTCTGCCGGAGCATCCGTGCCTGACACCAAATGTCGAAAAGCTGGCAAGGGAGGGAGTGACCTTTTCCGAGACCTTTTGTCCCTCCCCCCATTGCTGCCCGTCACGCGCCACCTTCTTCACCGGGCTGTATCCCACTCGACACGGAGTCTGGAACAACGTCTGCAATGACCAGGCGTTGAGCCGGGGGTTGAAGCCCGGGGTCCGCGTTTTTTCCGAGGAACTGCGCGAGGCGGGATACCGAACGGTCTTCGATGGCAAGTGGCACGTGAGTGTGGACAAGGGACCGGCAGACTACGGTTGGGAGGAGACCTTTGTCAGTGGCGGCAGGGGCGAGCACCATGGCGTCGCATGGGAGCAATGGAAGAACCTCCAGCCGCGAGAGCCTGGGCGAGAACGTGAGCACGGCGAAATCCTTCGTCCAGGTTGGGGAGACTACACGCTCTTTGGGAAGCGAGAGGAGGAGGCTCCAGCGGGCCACGATGAGAGAGTCGTAGAGCACGCGGTGGACCTGCTACCGCGACTCGCCCGCGGGACGGAGCCGTGGTGCCTGTTTGTCGGTCTCATTGGGCCGCACGATCCATATCAGGTGCATCGTCGCTATGTGGAACGGTACCGGCTCGAAGATATCCCTCTCCCACCAAGTTACTGTGACAACCTGGAGGATAAGACGCGCGTTGCGAGAAGAATGCGTAGGCAATACTGGAGCCAGCTCTCCGAAACGGAAGTGCGTGATGCTATCCGTCACTTCTGGGCGTCTTGCACATATCTCGATGAGTTGTTCGGTCAGGTGATGCAGGCACTGGACTCGACGGGACAGGCTGAGGACACAATGGTCGTTTATCTTTCTGACCACGGCGACTACTGCGGCGACCACGGACTTTTCCTGAAAGGCATTCCATGCTTCCGAGGCGCCTATCACGTGCCGTGTGTCGTTCGGTGGCCAAAGGTCATAGCCAATCCAGGGCGTCGGACAGACCGGTTCGTCACGCTGGCTGACTTCGCTCCCACCTTCGTCGAAGCGTCGGGGGCCGAAAGCACCCAGCGGTACACGGGGAGAAGCATTCTTCCGCTGCTTCAGGGAGAGGTTCCTTCAGATTGGCCGGAAGAGCATCACTCACAGTGCAATGGCGTCGAGTTGTACTATACGCAACGCTCGGTGGCCACCCACGAGTGGAAATACGTTTACAATGGCTTCGACGAGGACGAGCTTTATAACCTGAACCTTGACCCACACGAGATGCGCAATCTGAGCGCCGACCCGTCATGCGACGCGGTGAAGCGAGAGATGGCGCAGCGGATGTGGTGCTTTGCGTACCGGGAAGAGGACGCTGCGATGAATCCGTACGGCACGGTCGCCCTTTGTCCCTGGGGGCCTGGTGAGGCCTTTCCGAGGCTACAGTAAGCATCCCTCCGCGAGCCCGAGAGGAAACCCTCGACCGGCATCGCGGTCCTTAGTCATCAACTACCCTTCAACAGAGAGGATTTTGCGACATGATCAGAATTGGTATCGTTGGATCGGACAATTCCCATGCAGATCGGTATTCCGAGTTGCTCAACCGCAAGGACATGCCGAAAGACCGACAGGTGAGGGGCGCCAAGGTCACCCATCTCTTCGGCATTCCAGAACACCGACAGCGGACCGAGGAGGTGGCAAAGAACAACCACATCCCGAACGTGGTCGAGCGGGTCGAAGACATGATCGGCGAGGTCGACGCGGTGATGACGGTGTTCCGCGATGGCGCTCTGCACGCGCCCTACACGCTTCCGCTCCTCGCGGCCGGGATCCCGGCGTACGTGGACAAACCTTACACTCGTAGCGTGGCAGACGCAAAGAGCCTTATCGCGGTCGCCAAGCGCAAGAAAGTCCTGCTCACCAACTACTCCACTCTGCGCATCGCCTTGCGGAACCACCAGAAGGAGATCGACGCCTGCGGGGAGATCACCTCGATGATGTGCGCGGGGCCGGGCAGTCTCAAGGCCGACTACGGCGGTTTGATTTTCTACGGTTGCCATGCAACCGAGATGGCGATTACCCTCGGCGGCGCGGACGTGACGGCTGTGACGGCCCGGCAATCGCAGGGCGAGGTCCTGGCCACCTTTCGGTGGGCAAAAGGTCCAGTCGCTTCCGTACATTTTCTCGAGAAGGCCCGATACGCTTTCGCCGTGTCAGTCTTCGGAACGCAGGGATGCTTCGCCACCTCCAACGTCGAATCAGGGAACGCTTACGTTCTGGGTCTGAAGGCGTTCCTCCGTGCGGTGGAATCCGGTGAGCCGGTCTACCCCATGGAAATGTCCGTCACCATGGTCAAGTGCCACCTGGCCATCGAGCAATCGCTCAAGTCCGGGGCAGAAGTTAAATTGAGTGAGGTCAAGTAGGTTCCGCGCAGGACAGAAGAAAGGTTGTGATTCGGTAATCTTGAAAGTACTAATTACGGAGGCCGCAAGTCTGCTCGGCGTTGCGGTCAGGGAAGAATTGAGTAACTTGCATGAGCTACGACTCATCTCCGGAAGGAGCAATGCCAGAAAGGGAATCGTTAGAGGGAATCTGCTCGA
>JACQGJ010000725.1 GCA_016199605.1 Armatimonadota bacterium
CACAACAGCGGCCTTGTATAGGAAAACGAGGTGTTGTTCTTGGACAGCAGCTTAGACACAGTGAGTATAGCCCTCATCCGGACCGGGAGACATGTATGAATCTGGAAGTGGCGGACTCACGAGTCCGAATCGCGGACTCACGAGTCCGAATCGCGGACTCACGAGTCCGAATCGATGCCCACCTTCACGTCTGGCCGAATAAGGCCACGGAAGGGGGAAACGATGCCAACTACACGCAGTCAGGCGACCAGGGCGGCGGCGCCCCGACGATGGCCGCCACCATCGAGGAGTATCTGCCTTTGATGGAGGCGCACGGTATCTCGAAAGCCGTGCTCGTCCAGCCGAGCCATCTCGGCTATGACCATGGCTATCTGACTCGCATCTTGCGGGATCATCCGGGAAGATTCGCGGGAGTGGGTCTGATCGATCCCATCGCACCGGACGCGGCGGACCGCCTGGAGAATTTGGTCGGAGAGGAAGGCTTGTCAGGAGTTCGTTTGCGGCCCCACTTGTTTCGATCCTACGGGATTGCAGACCAGAGGAGTTTCCCCCTGTGGAAGAGAGCTGCTGAGTTGAAAGCTCCCTTATGTGTGTTCATGGAGTGGACCCAGGCTGCCGGGCTGGAAAGGATGCTGGGACAGTTCCCGGAAGTGACAGTTGTCATCGACCATTACGGACTTCCGGACCTGTCTCCCGAGAAGGAGGAGGTGTCGGTTCGTGCGGTTCTAAGGTTGGGGCAGTATCCGAACGCCTACCTCAAAGTCTCCGGGCAATACGGTTTCTCGAAATCGGTGTATCCTTACTCCAACACAAACGACCTGACCAGGCAGGCGCTACAGTCTTTTGGCCCGTCACGGATGGTGTGGGGCACCGACTTTCCCCTCGTTCTCCTGCATGAAGGATATGACGGGGCTTTGCGGCTGGTGCGCCAGCACTATGAATTCCTGTCTGAGGAAGAACGTGCGTGGATCCTCGGGAAGACGGCGGGCAGCCTGTGGTCCTTTCGGTGACGGGAACCGATCACGGTGGCGAGGCGTTACAGAGACTACCATTGCACCGCACACTACGGGAGACACGAAGTTGAAGAACGCTCTCATCTTAACCATCGGCTTGGGACTCGCCGTGATGGTCCATGGATTGATCCGTCCCCACCATGAAGAGGGCGCCGCCTCTTCTGCGGCTGCGCCCGAATACCCGAGCGTGCCCATCGACTCACTGGCGCCCGAGTTCAAGGTTGAGGACCTCACTGGCAGGCCGACGACCCTCACGAGCCTTCGGGGAAAAGTGGTGGTGCTCAATTTCTGGGCCACCTACTGCGGATTCTGCATGATGGAGCTTCCCGTACTTCAGAAGGTTGCCGACGCGCAGGACAAGAGCAAGGTTGTCTTCCTGACCATCAACACCGACGTGCCGGACGGCGCTGAGTTGAGAAGGTTTGTGCGAGACAAGAAGATCAAGCTGCCGGTGTACCTCGACCCCGAGAACAAGGTTTCAAACGATTATCTGGTTGACATACTGCCGACCCTTTACATCATCGATCCGAAGGGAAAGGTCCATAAAGTCTACCACGGGTTTGTCCCCAGGATCTTCAAGGAAGACCTGACCGCGGCGTTGTCTCATCTCACTACAGAGCACCGGGCAACATAGATCCCTGTCAACGTAATCCGGACGGCAGAAGGATACTCCAACACCCACCGTCCAACCTCCCATTTCATGCGCCCTACCCCCACCACGCCAATCCTGGTATCCCGCCTGGGCCATATCGCCTTCCTTCTCAACTCCCGTTCTCCGTTGTGGCCACAACTTATTTGGGAGGACTAAACTTCAGGGGCTTGACGTAGCTTCGCTACTGATGGCTAATGGAAGTTGTGTTTGCTATCCGAGTCTTGGTATAATGCTCATCGCTCCGTTGCGCTTGATCAAGATACTCTCTTTACCCGGTGATCGGGCATGGCTGCGATCAACATAGCGAACTGTTTTATGGCTTTGATGGGCGCGGTCCTCGCTCTCTTCGAGTGGAACGCGGCGAAGCGCCGCGAATTTCTGTACCTGTACATGACAGCAGGCAAGCCGGACTCCGAGTATTTCAATGCAGCTCGCGAGAGGCGACACCAGTTCGCTTTCATGCTCTTCGCCTTTCTCTTCCTGACGCTGAAGGAGGCGCTGACTGCCAGTGTCTGGAATCCTCTGAGAAACCCTCGTGATCTCGATACGACCTTTCTCCTGGCGGAACCGTGGTTCGTCCTGATTGTGGGATACCTGATTCTTCTGGGTCCTCGGCCCTTCCCAAGCAAAGCAAGGTTGTGGCTTAGCGTCAACCTGGTGGTGGTCATGAGCTTGGTCGCTCTTCTCTCGGTCTTGCACCTGCTCGTCCCCAGCGCCATGAACCTCGTACACGGACTTTTTGTCGCGGCGCGGGCGGCCACCTTCGTCGCCTACTTTGCCGTCAACTCTTTGTGCCTCATAAGCATCATGGAGCGATACGAGATGCTGGAAAGGGACCGACATCGGTTTCAGAGAGAACGCTCAGTTGTAGTGGCATTTCTGGAAGACATGGGGAACGCCTTCAGCACGGCGTTTGACCTGAACCAGGTTCTGCAGATGATCATGAACAGCAGCCTTCGCGCAACGAGCGCAACCTCCGGAGCGATCTTTTTGCGGGACGGAGCCGGTCGCCTGAAGGCAGCAATCTCGCGCGGATTCTTCCCCCCCATGTATGACGAAACCGAGCCGGAGCACCGGGCGCGTCGAACCGAGATCCTCCAGAGGCGAATGCTGGAACAACACTTCAACCCCAATGAAGGGGTAGTTGGCGAGGTTGCCACCACGGGTGAACAGATGCTGATCGAAGACGTGAGCAGAGCCGGGATCATCGCAGGCACCATGACCGAGTTCATGCGCAACCGTTCGATGGTGTTGGTTCCTCTGATGTCCCAGAACCAGAACCTGGGAGTGATGGCGGTGCTGAACAAAGACACGGCGACCCCCTTCACTGCGGACGATCAGTCCATGCTCCAGGTGCTCGCCGGTCACGCGGCGTTTGCAATCCGCAACTCCGAGATGGTGGGTCAACTCGCCCAGAAGGAACGATTGGACCGGGAGCTGCAGATCGCCCGCCAGATTCAGCAACAACTGTTGCCGAAACAATGTCCGGACATTCCGGGGTTTGAGCTGGCGGCTTTGGGGGAGGTAGCCGAGGAAGTGGGCGGCGACTACTACGACTTCTTCCCGGTCGACGAGAATCGGCTTGGGATCGTTGTCGCCGATGTCTCAGGCAAAGGCATTCCGGCGGCGATGACCATGGCGATCACTCGCAGTATCTTCCGTAGCCAGTCTATCGGGAACCGTAGCGCCCGGGAAGTTGTCACTGCCACGAACGCGCTTCTTTACCCCGACCTGCGCCGCGACATGTTTGTCACCGCGTTCTACGGAATCCTCGATATTCGCCACCGCTCGCTCGCCTGGTGCCGCGCGGGTCATGAGCCGGTAATCGCCATCCACTCCGCCGGGTCGATGGAAGTTCTCGCGCCCAGCGGCGCTGCTCTCGGGATCGCCGACGAGACGGAATTCGGAGAGTTGATTGAGGAACGGCAGATCCAGTTCGAGTCGGGCGACGCGGTGCTGATTTACACCGATGGGATCACCGAAGCCATGGACCGCAGCGGAGAGGAGTTTGGCTTGGACCGCCTCAAGGAGACGATGCGGAACAATGGGGCGCCGGACACGGCAGCTATGGTGCAAAACGTAGAAGCGACGATCCGCGCGTTTGTGGGAACCGCTCCCCAGCACGACGATATGACGATGGTGCTGGTGCGAGCAAAGTAACAGCAATGAAACGCTTGCAAGGGCCTCGGAAGATGTTATAGAATGCGGCAAACTCCGGGGACGAGGAGCCTTCTCGTGTGCATCACTATGGCGGATAGAGCGTCGGTCCTGTGGCCTTTCTTTTATGCTGGAGGCCTCGCGCGGCTGCCAGTCTCGTGCAGTAGTCGCAACATCGCCCTGATGCTGATGCTCCCCACGCGCGTCCCCGGGACTATTGAACGTCGGCCGACTTTGGAGTCGGCGGTCCAACGGGCGAACTCAAGACGCTTATAGGTCGAGCGTGACCATGCCAGGAAATCTGAAAGGCCACCCGCGGCTTCAACATATCACGTGGAAGTATTTACTGTCCGTTCGGCAAAACGATGAAAGAGGTTAGCTATGCGATTACCTTTGACTCGACTCACCACCTTCTGGCCACGGAGACTCTTGAAAGGGCGCTCCCTGAGGTTCGCGGGCCTCCTTGTGATCCTGATGGCGTCGCTGCTTGTGGGCTGGAAGGCTCTCTTTGCCACCCCCGACACCAGCATCGGCGGGGTGATTTCTACTAACACCACTCTTGGTCCGACCGGCACACCGGGGTTTCAGGACACTGTGTTTGTCGTTACCAGCACCTTGACGGTCAATCCAGGCGTCGTCCTCACGATTCAACCGGGCGTCACCCTCAAGTTTGACAGCAGCGCGGGTCTCGATGTCAACGGCACGCTGCTTGCGCTGGGAGTGGGTTCGCGCATCAAGTTTACCCGCAATGGAACCAGCGGCAACTGGCAGGGGATCGCTCTCACAGGTCTTGGAGCGGATGGAAGCACGCTCGGTAAATGTGATATCGAGTATGCAGGGAATTCCTCCTATGGAATTCTCTTCTCGGACTGTTCGGCCACGATGAGCGATTGCACAGTGACCAACAGCGTGACTGACGGCGTGCGCATCACAGGTACGAGCGCCAATCCCACCTTGACAAGTGTAACGATCAGCAACAATGGCAACCATGGGGTGTTTGTTTACACGAACGGTCGTGGGACCTTGGATGGCTGCACGATTCAGGATAACCAATACAGCGGCGTTTATGCGTATTACAACCAGGGCGAAGCACCGACGATTCAGAGCGGCGTCATCAGCGGAAACAACATTCTGAACGCAGGCGGCCATGGCGGTGTGGTGGTGGGGGCTCTGGCGACGGTGAGTAACAACACCATCGAGAACAACAACCAATCCGGCGTGCGGGTGGAGAATGGCAACGATCTCCCTGCGATTCAGAACAACATCATCCGTAACAACACCGGTTACGCGATCAGTTTTGCAGCGGACCCGTTCACCGATGCAGGAACTAAGATCACCGGCAACACCTTCACCGGCAACACTCCTAACAATCGGCTGGAGGTCTTTGGAGGTACTTTGGGTGTCAACGCGACCTGGACGGGAACGATCAACGGCCTGGGGCTGGATGTCACCGGCACTTACATGGTGGGTACTGGAGTGACGCTCACGTTCGATCCGGGTCAGACCGTTTTCTTCGGACCTTCGGGAGGTTTGCAGGCAAACTCAGGGACTATTAACGCTCAAGGCACGGTGGGGTCGCGCATCAAGTTTACACGCAATGGAACCAGTGGCAACTGGCAGGGGATCTTCCTGAGTGGGACATCAACCAACGCCAGCGTTTTCTCCCGGTGTGACATCGAGTATGGTGGTTCCTCGGGATATGGTGGAATCGAGTTTAGTGATTCCTCGGCCACCATGACCGATTGCACGGTCACCAGCAGCGTTTACGATGGCGTGCGGCTCGATGGGGCGAACGCCAATCCAACGTTGACGAATGTGACCAGCAGCAACAACGGACAGTTTGGTGTGGTGATCTATTCCAATGGTCAGGGGACCTTCTCAGGCTGCACGATTCAGAACAACCAATACAGCGGGGTTTACGCGTACTCCAGTCAGGGCGAAGCGCCGACCATCCAGACCTGCACAATCGGTGGGAACAACATACTGAACGCAGGCGGCCATGGCGGTGTGGTGGTGGGGGCTTTAGCGGCGGTGAGTAACAACACGATAGAGAACAACAACCAGTCCGGGGTGCGGGTGGAGAATGGCAACGATCTCCCTACGATTCAGAACAACCTCATCCGTAACAACACCGGATATGCGATCAGTTTTGCCGCGAACCCG
>JACQGJ010000715.1 GCA_016199605.1 Armatimonadota bacterium
AGTAGGCGGAGGTGAGGCTCCAGCAACCGGAGGTGGTCTTGCGACCACAAGGCGACCCGGTGGTATCGCGCCAGCGCGAAGGGGTTCTGCCACAGGTCGAGGTGGAAACTCCACTGCGATGGTGGCGGCAACACCTGGGGCAATACTTCGACCTTGAACTCGAAAGGGAGGAGTGAGCCTCCCTCAGATAAGACACGCAGTTGACCCGAGTACTTGCCAGGCTTGGCGTCGTGAGGGATGTCAACGGCAACCCACAAAGGGCGCACGGTCTGAGGAGCCATGTCGACGCGCGGGGTATCGTCCAACACGTCCGGCACCACCTTGCCCTCTGCCAGCACGTATCGCACGAAGGAAGGATGAAGACCCGAACCTTTGAGCTCATTCCCCTCGTCGTCTTTCAGTGTGGCAGCGGCAAACCGCACCTGCCGCGCGCCGGTCCGACTCCACAGAACAACCTGCGCGTTGAGTCGCTCCCCTCGCCAAGCGACGCCCGACCATTGTGTTACAGCCTCGAGGGAGGGAACCTCATCGCGTGGATATCTCACGTCGATCGAACCCACCGCACCGTGTAAGCCCGGCGACATTTGGCGCCAACGTTTCTCCCGCTGTTTGAGTGCTGCGACCTGCTGCGTGTCCACGAGGAATCCCTCGATTTCCACGATGTGCCCTCCGGCCTGATTGCTGGCGGAGTTGTGCGTGAAGGTCGTCCGGACGAAGCGCACCTTTGCCGAGGGAAAGTGGAAGGTCTCTCCGACCTCGGACTGAGGAGTTGTGTTCGAGCGGTTGTCCGCGAGCATCGTCCACTGCTTGCCTTCCAGTGATCCTTCGATGGCGTATTGGTAGTACCGGCGGTTGTCCCAGAAGGTCCACATCCGAATCGTGTTGATTTCCCGCGGTTCTGCCAACTCAACCGTATGCCATACGGGAATGTCTTCACCCGCCCAGTGGTCGCCCGCATTGGTTTTCTTTCCATCCGTGGCAAACTCCGGCACTCGGTCACTCCAGTGCCGCGGCGCAACGACCGTCGCGTGGAGAAAGAGGTTGGAAGCCCGGTCGAAAGGCGACGGTTCCTCGGGTTCGAAGCGCAAGTGGGCCAACTGCGACATGGTGGGCAACGCTCCTAAGCAGGAAAGTAATACGAGGACGGAGGCCACGTTTATGATCTTAGGCGACAAACGGACTTCCTCCTCTCTAATCAAACTCGAACATAGCTAAGATAGTACACTTGGGTGACCGAACCCGCAATACGAATCTACACTTCTGGAACATCACCTGGCGTATGGTTGAGATAGGTCACTGTGGCTATCCTTCCCTGTCGCGTCCCGGTTCCTCAGGTGCCGAGGATCCCTCTTGCACCGGGATCGTTACCCGTATCTCTGTGCCTCTCCCTGGCCCAGAGTCTATGTCTATCTTCCCACCCAGCAACAACACACGTTCACGCATCCCCAGGAGTCCGGCGCTTGCCTCTCTCGCGTCCCTCTTGAGGAGGGAGGTTACAGAGAACCCCTTGCCGTCATCCGTGATGATCATTTCCATTTCCCCATCATTTTGCCGCAGAACTACCCGAACGCTGCTCGCGTTCGCGTGCCGAACCACGTTGGTGACAGCTTCCTGCGCGACGCGGAAGCAGGCAGTTTCGACATCGGGAGGCAGGCGAGCTTCCAGGGGGTCGAGTTGGAAATCCGGAGTAAAGCCGGCCAACTGCCCCTGACGGTCCACGTACCATCGAAGCGCTGCCGCCAGACCAAGATCATCAAGCATCGAGGGCCGCAGGTCAAGCGATAGGGAGCGCACCTGCTGGAGCAGTCGTTCCACACTGTCGATGCACTGTCCCAGCAGTTGTGCGTTCATGGCCACTTCCCCGGCCTGATCGACAGCCTGTTGCAGAGTAATGTAGAGAGCGGTCAGCGACTGTCCCATCTCGTCGTGCAGCTCCCGGGCGATATGGCATCGCTCCGCCTCCTGAGCGTCCATGACACGCTGCGAGAAAGTCTGAAGCGCCTCCTCCGCCTGCTTCCTCTCGGTAATGTCCAGGGCAACTCCCACGCTGCCGCTAATCTTGCCCTGCGAGTCGCGCAGGGGTTCGAGGTGCGCGTGAAACACGCGGTCCTCTATCTCCATGTCGAAGGAGACGGTTTCCCCCTGCAAAGCCCGATGGTGCAACGCCGAGGCGCGCGACTTGACGTCGTTTTGATTATGGAAGTCGGTCACAGTAGTCCCGGGGGAGGGAGCGAGGTGACCTTTCAGGCTGAGCAGGCCCGCTCCCATCGTTGAAGTAAATCGCTCCTCAGTATCAGTGGTCCACAGAATCGCGGGTGTCTGCTCCACCAGCAATCGCACACGCGCCTCTTGCTCACGAAGAGCGTCTTCCGCTCGTTTCCGCTCGGTGACGTCTTTCCACACCGACACGAAGTGTTTGATCTCGCCGGACTGGTCCTTCAGAGGAGTGATCGTGTGTTCCGCGTAGAAGTGCTCCCCGTTTTTCCTTTTATTGATGATCTCACCGCGGAAAGTTCTTCCGGCCAGAATGGTCCCCCAGAGTGTTTCATAGAACTCTGTGCCGTGAACTCCCGACTTCAGGATCCGTGGTGTTCGACCGATCGCTTCCATTCTCGTGTAGCCAGTCTGCTCCTCGAAGGCGGGATTGACGTACTCGATCACACCGTCCTTCCGGGTGATGACCACACCGTCTGCTGTTTGCTCGACAGCGTTCGACAGCTTGCTCAGGGCCTCCTGCGCCTTCTCGCGCTCGTCGATGTAAACCATCATCGGTCTGAATAGAAAGAGATACAGTACGGGCAGCACCAGCGCCGTCACCAGGGAGGCGTCGAGGAACACTACCAGATACCGGGGCAGAGATGGAAGAACATTCAGGAGGAGCATGACCCATGTCTCCCCGACGAACACCGAGAGAGAGGTGAGGACCAACAGCCGCAACGGCCGAGAGATTCGATTCGCCATCGCTTTCCCTCCCACGAAGTTGCCTTTCATCTTCCTCCTCCCGCGCACGCGCACGCACACGCGCAACCGGCGCAGGCGCAACCGCCGCCACCACCGCCGCCGCTCCCTCCACTGGAGCTGGCCAACGCTTCGAGAACGTTGCCAGCCACAGTGTCCAGCCCTGAAAGATCCACAAAGCCGCCCTGCCCCGTCGCGAGACTGACGGGTTCTATGGCGCCAGCGACGTTGCTCGTGACACCTTCAGCCCATCCGGCGAAGGAGGAAGTCACATCTCGCAGCGAGGTCCCTCCGCTGGTTCCA
>JACQGJ010000716.1 GCA_016199605.1 Armatimonadota bacterium
ATCGTCGCGGATTCCTCCTCCTACTTCCAACTGGTCAAGACAGATTGGCGTGCGCTTGCTTTCGTCTACTACAACTCCAAGTGGGAGTCCGCCGTTTCCGTGTGGGCGCCCATTGACAAATGGAAGGCTGGCGAGTGGCACTTTGTTCGTCTGGTGTGGGACGTAGAGGACGAGGCGGTGCTGTATGTGGACAACACGGTGGGTGAGTCGAAGCCTTTCACAAAGAAGGATGTCACCATGTCGAACACCCTCTGTATCGGCAGCCGGCTCGACGGCGGAGGTTGCATTGAGGCAGACCTCGACGACCTGCGTATCGTGGACCACGCGACGTATCCGAAGTCGCCACGTCGTCCCGGTCCTTCACCTTTGGAGCTGAAAGGCGTGCGCGCGGTAGATTTCGGTCCGGGGCATGTCTTGGCCGAGCCAGGTTTTGAACGAGTTTCGCAACGAGATCTCTTCGCGGCAGGAAAGGAATTCGGCTGGTTGAGCCGGCTCGACCGCGCGACGGGAACTGCTGATGCCAAGGGAGAAGCGTTCCTGGAGCACACCTTTGTAGAAAGCCAGGGAGAGGCGACATTCAAAATGAGGGCCGCCGACGGAGATTACCGTCTGTGTCTGATTCTCGGCGACCTCTGTGGGACGCCGCCTGCCTTCGATGTGCTGGCAGGCAATCGGGTGCTCATCCCGCATCACGATCTGGAATTTATGACACCCCGGATTGTTCTCCGTCAGTTTGATGTGACGGTGAAGGGAGGACAACTCGACCTCACCTTCCGCGGGCAGCCGGCGTTTCTGGTCAACGGGTTGTTGCTCTATCCAAAGTCGGCGTCGTCTCAAGTGGGGCCTGTCGTGGATGCTCTCGTAAAGGACATCTTCTGGTCGAGGCCGGAGGAATTGAAGAAGTGGGTGTTCGCCGACAAGCCCGACACCACACCGCCACCAACTCTCACCGCGGAGGAGGCGAAGCGCGGCTATGTTCTATTCACGCGCGATTACTGTTCCTTCGTCTATCCCGACACGAAGCCTCTGCGTGAAGAGGTAGACAGCGTCCTCTCCACCTTCGGAACGCCCGGCGAGTATGAACCGGTCACCTTTGCCCTATACACCCTCAAGAAACTGAAACAGGTGAAGGTGATCGTGACCGACCTCGTGAGTTCGGAGGGCAAGCGGATCGGTGGAGACAACGTCGTGTTGCGGCGAGCGCGTTACTGGCCGCAGCGAACGGCGTGGTCGGGCAAGCTGGAGGTGAGAACCGTTCCTGAGCTGTTGCCTAAAGCGACGACGGCGGATGTCAACGAGACAACGCTCTACTGGCTCACGGTCCACGTTCCCGACGACGCGAAAGCGGGCGTCTACAAGGGAGAAGTGAGAGTCACTGCGGCCAACGGAGGTGAGTTGCGGAAGCCGATTGTGTTCCGTGTCTTGCCCTTCACCCTCAAGTCGCCTCCACAGTTGGCCTTTGGCGTGTATGACTCTGATGTGATGGCCCACGCATGGCGATGGCCGTCGGCCAAGGCAGAATGGGAACGCCGCGGGACTTACCAGCGGATGTTGGAGAAGCGCCGCCGGGACTATATGGACATGGCCACTCACGGCATTCAGACCTTCACCATTGGCACGCCACGTGTGTTCGAGAAAGACGGTCAGGTGACCTACGACGCGACAGCGATCATTGACACCATCGCAACCGCCCGCGAGGCAGGGCTGATGACTCGCCCGATGCCCGGCGGCTGTCCCGCGTTGGATGACATCGGGCGCATCACGAAGGATCAGGACTATCCAGGCTCGGGACTGGAGCCAACCGCTCTTCCGCCGAAGTTCTCTGAGAAGTTCGAGGAGATCTACGTCGGCGGGATTCGATACATGCAGAATCTGGCGAAGGAGCGCGGGTGGCCGGAGATTCTGTTCTACCCGGTGGACGAGCCGGGGAGTGAGTTGCGGCACGAGTTGTGCTCCCGCCTCCTGAAACTCGTGAAGCGGTTGCCGGGCGCGCGTAACTACGTGACCGGAATCCTGCATGAAGGCTATCTCGACAAGGCGATTCTGCCGTGGTGTGAAGTTCCCTGCTACACCGACGGCGAGTGGACTCCCGCCGATCCGGCGAAGTGCAAGGGCCACTGGTTCTATCCAAACTCGGCGGTCTCGAACAGCGGCGACGCGGCGAATGCGCGGTTCAAGTCGGGGTTTGGGTTCCACGCCTCCGGTCTTGAGGGCGTCATCCCGTGGACCTATCGCTCTACGCAGGGGAACCCGGAGAGCGACCTCGATTCCCGGATGTGCGACTTCTACTTCTCCCTGCCTGAACCCGATGAGCACGTTCCCACCATTCAGTGGGAAGCGTTCCGGGAAGGAATTGACGATTGCCGGTATTTCTACACCCTTGAAAATCTGATCCAGCAGGCGAAGGAATCGGAGTCTCCTGCAGTCCGGTCAGCGGTTGCCGAAGCCGAGAGGACGGTCAATGAAATTCGGCAATCCACACCGAAACTGTCGCAGTTCGATAAGGGGTTGGTCGCGGCGGCGCTGTTCACCCCGGACAAGGGATCGGCGAAAGAAGTGCCTTTTGACAGGGAGCAGTGGGCGTCGGCAAACCTGCAGCGGTTTCGACAGGCGATTGCTTCACAGATCGCTCACCTGCAAAACGCGCTCGCGGGTCGAGTGACCGAAGCCACGAAGGAGGCTCCCCGGAACCTCCGACTCATAGTCACTCCCCGCAAAGACAAGGCGAAGGCGGAGCCTCCCCTGCTGCGAACTGCCTGCGCCACGGCGACTGATGTAAAGGTGGATGGTCGCCTCACCGAGCCTTGCTGGCAGAAGGTGTTGCCTTTGTCCCTCGTCATCAGCGAGGACGGTCGCCCGCCCAGAGAAGCGTCAGAAGCGATGGCGCTGCATGATGAGAAGTTCCTCTACGTTGGTTTCCGCTGTTTCGATCGGGACATGAACAACCTGTCGGCGAAGCTTACCGCGCGTGACAGCGACGTGTGGCATGACGACTGCGTGGAGGTCTACCTTCAACCGCCTGGCAAACCGGACATCATGTATCAGATGATCGTTGGCGCCGGAGGAGGGCTGGAGGACCTGAAGCATGTCGGCGGAGATTACGACGTGAAATGGAACTGCAACTTCGACGCGGCTGTGACGAAGCTGGCTGACCGCTGGGAGGTGGAGATGAGAATTCCGATGGCCGAGGTCGAGTTGGACGGCGCGACGCCCTTTGCCATCAACCTCTGCCGTGAGGAGAAGACCTACCTTGAAAACACCTGCTGGTCTCCCACTGGCAGCGGGTTCGACGTCCCCGAACGGTTCGGGCAGATGCTGTTCTCGAATACGACCCTTCACTTCGCTGCCATACCGGCATTGAAGCTCGGAGTTGGGGAGAACGTCGTTCCTTTCATTGTGGCGAATTCCGCAGCAACAGCATTGAAAGGAACCGTGCGTGTCACCGTGGATGACGGCAAGGCGACGGAAAGCCCCGTTGAGATTCCTGCCCGAAAGCAAGTGTCAGTTCCGGTTCGTCTGGAGATGCCTGGCACGGGCGAGCATGGAGTCAAGTGCGAGCTTCTCAACGCCAGCGGTCAAGTCGCCAACGGAATTACCCAGAAGGTTGCGACACCTTCGCTGCTCGAGTTCAGTCTCCGCAGCCCATACTACTTCGTAGGCGCGGAAGCCGCTCAAGCCACCGGGCGTATCAATGTCTCCGCCGCCTTGCGAGGGATGTGCTCCCTGACTGTGCAGTTGCGGGACGCCTCTGGCAACGTGATCAGCAAACAAGACATCTCCAAACTCACGGAGTCTGTCTTCGTGGTCAACCTGACCGCCGAGCGTCTCCTGCCCAACGAATATGGACTTCGTGTAGATCTACTGCAAGGAGACAAGTCATTGGCCACTCGGGAAGCGACACTGAGAGTGCAGAGGGGGTTTTGAGTTTGACCTCCCGCGAACGAGTCCTGACTGCAATCAACCACGAAGAGCCTGACCGTCTGCCCTTCGACTACTGGGCGGGGCCGGAGGTGGGCGAGCGGCTGCGAGAGCACTTCAGGTGTGAGACCCAGGAGGAGTTGCTGCGACAGTTAGGGGTGGACTTCCGTTACGTTCCCGGGCCAAGTTACGTCGGGCAGGAGTGCAGGTCTTACGAGGATGGAACGGTCGAGGACTTGTGGGGAGTGCGGCGGCAGACGATGACCGTGGAGAAGAGTGGCTATCAGTGGAGCTACAAGCACGTCGCAGTCGCGCCTCTGGCTCCGATGGAAACCGTCACTGAGGTCGAGAGGTACGGCCACTGGCCGTCCCCGGACTGGTGGGATTACTCCGACATTGCTTTCGACTGCGACAAGCACGCGGGTTACGCCGTCGTAAACGCAGGAGACCGCCTCGACCGGACCGCTCAATTCAAGCCGATGATGTATCTGCGCGGTGTAGAGCAGGCTTACGTGGACCTGATCGAGAATCCGAAACTTGCCGAAACGGTTATCGCTCACATCCGCGACTACTTCATGGAATACAACCGGCGAGTCTTCGAGGCGGCGCGAGGAAAGA
>JACQGJ010000717.1 GCA_016199605.1 Armatimonadota bacterium
ACTGAAAGGGGGTCCCGATGTTGAACGTCTTATGGTTTGTGGGCTTTATTGCCGTATGGATCGTGCTGCAGAAATGGGTGCTGCCAAAGTTTGGTGTCGCTACCTGACTGGCGAAATCGTGCTCGGTCGAGCAATCCACGGGAACACACGCTGATCCCTGCGGAGGGGAAGAAACAAAAGAAGGCGAACCTACAAAAGAATGAATTGCCGATCTCGCCTCGTTGTGTTCCTCCGTGGCCGCAACCCTTCGAGGAGGCGGAGTTCTCGTAATCACCCTCCGAAGCGCATCGGTAAGTCGCGGGACAAGGCGGGAAGGGCTTGAGGTCTGGGACAGCCCGCAATGATCCCGACCCGCGCGTGGCTGATTCAAGCAGTCATATCCCGAGGTGAGGTAAAGGTATCATCGTCATGGATCCGCTCCGCCGATTCCGACTCTCCGCGACTCTCCTTCTCATCATCCTCGCCGTCGGCACCGTCGGCTTTCGTGTTCTTGAGGGCATGTCGCCGGTGGATGCCTTTTACATGACGGTTATCACCTTGAGCACCGTGGGCTTCAGTGAAGTGAAGCCGCTGGGTTCCACCGGCAAGTTGTTCACGATCCTGTTGATCTTTGCCGGGGCCGGAGTGCTACTTTGGACCCTGGCCAACCTGCACGAATTGCTGATCAGCGAGCAACTGTGGCACTCGCTTCGGAGGCGCAAAATGCAAAAGAACATTGAGCAGATGCACGACCACTACATTGTCTGCGGCTACGGGCGGATGGGACGACAGGTTGCCAGCGATTTCAAGGTGAGCCGCGTCCCCTTTGTGATTGTGGAAATTGAGGAAGGGACCCTTGCGGAGGTGGCCGAGGACAGGACACCTCACGTGGCAGGCGATGCCACGAAAGACGAAACTCTCCGACTTGCCGGCATCGAGCGCGCCAAGGGTCTTATAGCCGTTGTCAACAGTGACGCCGACAATGTGATGGCCGTCGTCAGCGCCCGGGGGCTGAAGCCCGACCTTTTCATTGTGGCTCGCGCCGCTACCGAGGAGGCGGAGGCGAAACTGAAACGGGCGGGCGCAAACCAGGTGGTGTCTCCGTACACCACCGGAGGGCGGCGCATTGCGCTTGCGGTGTTGCGTCCTGCCGTGTGCGACTTTGTCGGCGCCCTTCTCTACGACGAAGCGCTCCAGGCTGAGATGCAGGAGACCAGTATCGCGCCTCAATCAGGTCTTGCGGGACAATCCCTGATCCAGGCTGGCTTTACCCGTGAAAACAGGAAAGCTCCCATCGCAATCCTACGCGGTTCCCAACACATCATCAGTCCCGCTCCGGACATGGTGCTCCAGTCCAACGACTCAATCATTTTCATCACGACCGGGGAGTGAGGACCCGTTTCAACCCCCGCTGCGGAGAATCAGGCTACCCGGGGAAACCACTGGTCCTCCTGACACCCCTGCCCGTGACGCGAAACTCTCCTCCTTCCTCACAGTCTAATCCTCTCGCGCTCACGTCGTGATACCCACTTCTCGAAGGATCTGCGAAACCAATGAAAAAGACCCTGTTACCGTCACTGGTTCTGATACTGCTATGGACCGCTTGCCTCATCGCTCAGCCAGCGAGGTCTGAACAGCGATGGCCGGCGCTGAGGGAAGCCTTGCCTGTCACGGCCAAGCTGACCTGTACGGAGGAGCCGGTAACGGGAGACTTCGACTGGCGCGGTCTCTATCGAGTGCGGGGTGCGAAGGAATGGCAGGCCGTCTTCCTCCTGGACGGCCAATCGGATCAGAACGGCTACAGGCTCCTCCTGTCGGAGCATAGCGCCTCTTTCTCCAAGATTCAGATGGGTCTGGAGATCCTGCTGACAACGGGCCCCGGGATAGGGAGGTCACGTTCAGGAGAACTGGTAATCCGGCGCAGGGAGAACTGCTTCCGGGTGTATGCCGATCATCGGCTTCTGCTGACAGCGCATGACGAAACCTACAGCGAAGGACTTGTCGGCTACGGGGTCACCGAGGGCGATATCTCCTTTGAAAAGGTCCTCATGCAGCCGGTCCAGCCTATCGTCTTCAACGATGACTTCATGCGACTTGAGGCGGAAACGGGTGACTGGGAGCGAGTGTCGGGATCCTGGCAGGTCAAATCCCTGCGGAACCCACTTCGCAGCGCCAATGCCTTTACCTATCTCGGAAGATCAACGGGAGGCCCGGCCCTCAGCCTGACGGGCAAGTGGTTCTGGGATGAGTATCGTTTCGGGGCCGCTGTCCTGGGGACAGGTTCGCGAGCCGTAGGGCTCATCGCCTGCTATCAGGATCGCAACAACTACCTTCTCTTCGAGTGGACGGGCCAGAACCGGAAGGACGCGGGCGTCAGAAGGCTGATCCGCCTCCGGGACGGCAAGCGCCAGGTCCTCTCTGAATCGAGAGGAGGCTACCGTCCCGGTCAATGGTACAGCGTGTCACTGAGTTACAACGACAAAGACCTCAAGGCCTCGATCGATGGCGTCGTCGCCTGTTCGGGCGCCATCGAGCCGACCTCCGGAGGACGCGCCGGGCTTTACACGGAAGACGGAAAAGTCGCCTACTTCGATGATGTCTGGTGTGAATCGAACAGGGATGTCTCCGTGGATTTCCGCGCAGCCGGGGAGCTTGGCAAGACAAGAGGCGGGGAGTGGCAGGAGTTCGGCGGCACCTGGGCAGTTATCGCCGAGGGCAGCGGGAAGTCTGTGTTTGAGGTCCACACTGCCAGCCCGGCTCGCGCTTTGGTCGGACTTCCGACGTGGAGCGATTACACCGTTTCCGCAGAAGTAGGTCGCGTGGGATCGGGAAGCGCCGGATTGGGTTTCTGCTATCAGTCTGAAGATGAACACCTGCTCTTGCGGAATGCCATGAACAACCCGGACCTCATTGAGTTGGTGAAAGTCTCCGGAGACCAGAAAACGGTGGTTGAATCTCAGGAAGCGCCGCCTGGGAACACCGGCTTTCGCGAACTGACCGCACGCGTGGACCGCAATCTGATCACAGCGTTCGCCGGGGGCAAGAAGCTCTTCGAGCACTATGATCCTTCCATCGCCGGAGGACGAGCAGGGCTGTATGCAGAGGACTGTGACAAGGCTACCTTCGGTCGGTTCTCGTTGGCGTTCCTCCCGAAAGAACGATCTCCTGTCTTCACGGTTCATGAAGTATTTGGCGGCGAGGTAAGCATGGCGAACTGGGCCGCATCTCAGAGCGATTGGGCTTCTACGAAAGCTAATGTGGCCGGCGCGGCGGTGGACTGCCTCTGGCACCGGGCGGCTTTCTTCGGCGCCGTCGAGATCGAGGCGGAGCGGGAAACCAATCAAGGCAACCTGACTCTCATCGTCGGCGCTTCTGAACAGGACCCCGGCAGCGGCTACGAGTTGAGCGCGACCCCGGCCGAATTGACCCTTTCCCGGGCCGGTGTAGTGGCCGCCCGGGTGGCAGTCAAACCGGGAGGAGACGCCAGCCTCTTGCGCCTTCGTAAAGAGGGGCTGACGCTGGTGGCAACAGTGGAGGGAGTTCCGGCGCTGAACTATCGAGATCCTCAGCCTCTCACTGGACTCAACGTGGGTTGGTATGCGACAGGGACGACCGTCAAAAGGGAATCGATTAACGTATACAGCGACCAGGTCGTGACTGATACCTTCCGACGCGCGACCACTGATTGGCGCACAGAGGGAGGGGAATGGGTCGTCAGGAGTCGGTGGCAATGCGATCCTCGATGGTCCTTCTTTTCGGGCAGCAACTTCGCCGGGCCGGCCGTCCTGTGGCACAAACGAGAATTCGATGGTGACCTCACCGTCGAGTTTGCCGCGGGCATTCAGATGCGGAGGGATCGCGGCACCTATACCGATTACGGCAGAGACATCGACCTCACACTGTGCGCCGACGGAAAGAACGTGACCAGCGGCTACAGTTTCGTGTTTGCCGGCTGGGGAAACACGAAATGCGCCATCGTACGCGAGGGCAAGGTCGTTGCCGAAGCCCCGGCGCCCAGGCTCGACGACAGCATTCACAGAAAATGGTTTCTGATCCGTGTCGAGAAGCGAGGCAACCAACTGCGGTACTTCGTGGACGACCAATTGATCTGCCGGTATGAAGACCCCGAACCTCTTCCCGGCAAGCGCCTCGCCTTGTGGACCTATCGGTGTGGTCTCATGCTTTCTCGCTTTCGCCTCTGCGCCCAGAAGATCGGGGAACGAGAGTCTGTCGATGAAGCCTGGCCCGAAACAAGCCGTACTTTCTATGATGAAGGGAGCCGATGATCCTGACGCGAAGTTTGTGTTCCCGATTCCGGGCTTACTATTGTTCACTCTTCCTTCTCTTTCCGCTTTGCATGAGGGTCCTCCACGCTGAGGAAACCTCGACTGTAGCAGTGACCTCCACCCCAGCCGGAGCCACAGTTTTCCTGGACAGCCGGTTTGCCGGTGTCACGCCCCTGACCCTCCCCGAGGTCAGCCTGGGGAACCATTTGCTGACGCTGACCAAATACCGCCATGCCTCCGAAGCGCGGATTCTCAAAGTTGACAAAGCTTCGGTCGAGGTCCAGGTCGAGTTGAAGGCCCTCGGCAGGGGAAGTCTGAAAGTGTCGGCATTGCCGGAAGAAACACAAGTCTACCTGAACGGTGGATTGAAAGGGAAGTCACCGGTAACGGTTGAGGATTTGTCTCCCGGCAAGTACAACCTTCGCCTGGAGGCTGACGGCTTCGTGACCCTCCAGGAAACGATTGAGGTGCAGGCGAGCCAGGAGACCAAAATCGAGAGGACCCTTGAAAGCAAGAGCGAAGCCTATCTCCTGTCCTCCATCGACAAAGAGCCCAACAGAGTTGTTAACTACTACGATCTCGCTCACCATTACCTTCGGATGCAGCAGTTCGAACGGGCGTTTGCGATGTTCGCCCGGGGGTTCGACGCGTGCGTGAGCCCCGAGGTCTCCACCAATGAACAACGTCGGTTGTATGATGAGTTTGATCGAGTCTGGGACGCTCAGTATAACTTCACCGATGCGGCCACCATTCAGAAGCTCCATCCGCGACTGCTGGAGGAGCTGGAGAAGGCGATTCAGAGGCAACCCCGCAATGTGTCGAATTACTGGTGTCTTGGGTCCTTCTATCAGAAAACGAAAGACTGGTCGAAAACAGCCGACGCCTACGAGAGGGGATATAAGGGTGTCAAGAGCCCCCGAGCCAAAGTCTACCTCGAGCACTTGCTGGCCTCGGCGAGATACAATCAGGGATATGAGCTGGAGCAAGCTGGCAAGACCGAAGAAGCTCAGCCCTTCTACGAAGCTCTCGTGCGCGACCACCCGAAAGCTTACTTCACCCGGTCAGCCTTAACGCAGAGGGCGACCTATTGGCTTCGGACCAAACACGACTATGCAAAGGCGATAGAGGTCAAGAAGCAGTTCCTCAGGATGTTTCCTGAGAGCGACCAGTGCCCCGAGATCCAGATGGAGGTCGCCAGCGTGTATGTGAATTTCCTGAAGGACTACCAAAAGGCGATCGAAGAGTACCGGGCGTACCTCGCCGCCTATCCGCGGAAAGACGCCTGTAAGACCGCGCAGTTGACAATCGCTTCTCTCTGCTGGCAGAACCTGAAAGACCTCCCCGCTGCCCTCAGGGAGTACGGAAAGTTCGTCAGCGACTATCCACAGAACGACTCGGCTCCGGTCGCGCTGAAGTTCATGTACGACCTCTACAGCTCGATGGCCATGGCTCGGGCCACCCTCCCTCAGGGGCTTACCGTCGAGACCGCCAGGGAGAAAGCAGAGCAGATTCGCAAGCGGGTTGTGACCGAATATCCGTGGAGCACTCAGGCGGCCATGCTTGACAATGATCAGGTTTCCAAGAAGCTGCGACAGGAAGCCGCTACTTCCTGCAACGAGGCGGCGCGTTTGGCCGGCGCTGACGTGGCGAAGGCCGTCGCTGCTTACGAAGAGATCGTGAAGAAGTACCCGCGCTTCTCCCAGGCGCGAGACGCTCAGGTACAGATCATCAACCTCTATGCGAATAGCCTCAAAGACAACGACAAGGCCAATGCGGCGAGGCTTCGTTATGCGGAGTTGTTCCCGGACAGCGACCAATCACCCTCAATGCTTTTCCAGAGCGGTTACTCGAAAGCCTTTGCCCAGAAGAAATACGAAGAGGGAGTCGCCGACTTCCGAAAGCTGATCAAGTCCTACCCCGATAGCGATCAGTGCGTTTCAGCCCAGAGCTACATCGCGTCCGTCTACTCTTTCAGCTATGGACACTACGACCGGGACAAGAACAACGAGGAGAACCGCCGGTTGATCAAGGACTATCCCTGGTATGACGGGAACGATGTGACCCAGACGACTATTGGCATGAACTTCTACTACCAGTTCCAGCCCGGCGACAAAGAGAAAGCGCAAAAGGAGCTCCTCAAATCCATCCAGGACTACCCCTACGGCTCCTACCTCGCCACCACTGAATACTACATCGACATGGTGGATGCAGGTGCTCAGGTGGACGAGAACAAGATCAAGTAAGACCGTGATAGGCAGCAGTTCGTAGGGGCAGGCTCAGCCGTACTCAGAATCTGCTCACCACCCCAGAACCTCCAGCAACCCCAACGCGATCACCAGATGCCCACTCATATAGGGATGCACGGGTTCGGGGCAGAGCACGTCGGCAGGCCGATGTCTGAGTTGTTCCGTGAACTTCTCCTGAGTGCGGACGTGGAGGGCGCCGAACTCCCCGGATAGTTTCTCGACTACCTGGAGGTAATCCGGAAGCAACTTGAGGACCTGATTCCGGAAGGAACCCGGATCCGGATCAGTGCTGAGGTAGAAAGGATCGATAAGGACGATTTGGGCCTTCGTCTTTTCCCTGCTTGCCTGAAGGATCTCACGGTACAGCC
>JACQGJ010000732.1 GCA_016199605.1 Armatimonadota bacterium
ATGTGCGGCCGTGTATTCTGCCGCGTGCCAGGCGTCGCGGAACTGGCGTTTCATGTAGGTATCGAGCACCGCCTGCCGCGACCATCCGTTCTTCAGGTGCGGAGTGTGCCATGTGAGGAGAACCGGTAGAGTCACTGTGCCCCTCGGGCGAATCGTGGCGTGCAAGGCCAGAGAGGCCTGGGGCGATCCCTGCCTGATTTGGGCTGGATCGGTGTTGGCGTGTAGCTGCCCTTCGAGCGCGAACAGGTCCCAGAAAAGGTGAGCTGCGTCCCACCAACCGCCCTGATACCAACTTGTCTGTGCCGTGACGTTATCATGGGACGTGCAGAGCGACGCGGTTCCGGTGTTCGCACTGGTGGCTGGGAATCTCGTTGAGGTGAAGTAGAGCCCGCGCAGTTGGTCCACTTCCCGGTACTCGTTCTGCCAGTATCCTTCCGGGTCCGGCTGCTCATCGTCTTGCAGTTGAGCGGCCACCGGGTTGTGCATCGTTGCCGCGAGAGTGAGATCCACGGGTCGCGAGGAAGGATTCGTTATCTTCCACTGGAAACTGACGACTGGGATCGAGCTGTCTTCAACGTTCAACGGGATGAAGGGATTGTAGGCTTCGAGCGACACTTTCACCGGCAGCGAATCGTCCTGGAGATCGATCCATGCGAAGGGATACTCGCCTCGGAAGGTCGCTGACTTCAGACGTCGCACCCCGGAGAGATGACCCGGCGGCATTCCACCACCCAGCGCAAAAGGAGGTTGCAACTCACCCTCCAGGATTCGCGCGACGGGTTCTCCTTTGTTTGGCTTCACCCAGAGAGCGAAGAAAGTGAAGTTGAGGGCGCTTCCTTTGTTGGGACGGTTAAAGATTTCCCAGTCGCGCAGGTTGCCACGTCCTCCGAACGAGATCGTGCCTGTGCCAAGGCCGCCGAGGGGGAAGGCGATCTCCTTCAGCGCCGGTCCCGCGAACGTGCGTTGCTTGCCGGTTGAGTAGAGTTCCCGTTTGGAGTAGAGGGTCTGTTCCGCTGCCATTGTCGTCACATCTCCCTTAATGAGGATTGGGTCAGCTTTCAGCCGGGCATTGTATCACAGGACGGGGAGTCAACGGAGGTGATTCAGTGATCGGCGGATTCGAGATCGGAACCGCTAAGACGCGGCGGGACCGGACACAATCTCACTCACGTCCATCACATACATCTGCCTGCTGCCCTCGTGGAGGCTGTCGAAGCACACCCGTCTGCCGTCACGGCTCCACCGGGGGTGCAGGTCGCAACGAAACTCACCTGTGAGTTCCGGGGGCGAGTAGAACCGTCCCACGTCGATCCGCTCGTTGCGCGCCGCGTTGTAGAGGATCAACGTGCGGCAGTGCTCACGGTCGGGGTACGTGTCGGTCAGAATCCATTGACCGTCGGGGGAATAGGAGCAATGACCGTCGGTCTGGAAAACCTCTGCGCCGAGAATCTGGCGCTCCCCGGTCTCGTCGTCGAACACGTAATAGTGCTGCCCCGCATCAAACTGATTCGCCCACGCCAGAATCTCACGGGGCCTTCTGTAGTCAAAGTGGCTGGTCATCTCTTCGCGGTTGACGAGGACGATATCAGAGCCGTCAGGTTTCGCGGTGAAGAGTCGCGTAAACCATCCTCCTTGCGGCTTCGTCCACCGGTGCAGGAAGATGAAACGCGAGTTGTCCTGATTGACCAACAGGTGGTTGAACCAGTGCTTGCCTTCTTTGAAGGAAGCCTCAGGTTCGATCTTCACGATCTGGTCGAGGCTGATCACAAGCTCGTTGTCTCCGGTTTGGAGGTCAAGGTGGAAGATCCCCTCGTCCGCCGGGTGGGGGTGGTCTTTGCCGGGATCGGGGATTCCGTTGTAGCCGTATCCGGGGCGAGTGTCCGCAACCCGCTCGAAGTTCAGAGTCATCGCAAATTGCGCGTCGCGGCTGACGGCATAGACGGGGCGCGGCAGCACCCTTTTCTCGCCCGTGAACACGTCCTGGAGGACCGACACGTAGTGATCGCGTTCGCGTGAATTGTAGATGATCAGACGGTCCGCAGCGGGAGAGCCTTGCGCGTTCGAGTTGAGCCATTGCAGGATCGTCCCCATCTGCCAGTTCCAGGCCGTAGTCGTCGCGAGGGGGATCAACCGGCCGTCCTCCTGGAGATCGATGCGATGAATCGTGACGGAATCCTCGGCGGTTGGGGGTCGGTCAAGGAAATCCACCTCGAGGCACAGCAGGTATCTTCCGGTCGAATCCCAGGGGAATTTGTCATAGTAGCCGAACCAGTGATGCAAAGGCCCGGAGGTCACCGGTGTCACGGGAAGAGGGTGTTCATGGTGTGGCATTGGGTACTCCTCTATGTAGTTTCCGGGGCGTCGATTTCCACCCGCCGACCTGTGCGGCTTGACTCATACGCGGCGTCAATGATCCGAGCGACCTGCAGGGCATCTCGTCCTGAAACCGGGGGCTGGCGTCTCTCCAAGGCTGCGTTGAGGAAGTCTCTAACGAAATCCTCACCGTAGACACCTCCGTAAGCCGGGGAAGAGGCGATGCTGTAGTCAAAAACTCGGCGGGGCGCCGTGGCCCAAGACGGAGACGTGCTTTCCACTTGCAGAGGTCCCTCCAACCCTTCCCGGCGCAGTCGACCGTCCCGTCCGTTGATGCAAAGGTAGTTGTCGTAGCCTGAATTATGATATCCCTCCCCGCTCAAGGCCAGCGAGTAGGCAACGTGCAAACTGCCGACGGCTCCGGAGGTGAATCGAAGGGCCAGGGTCGCGACGTCTTCCACGTCGATCTCTTCACCGCTCCGTGTCGCCACCTCGGCAGAAACGGAGACGATCTCCTCACGCGTTAGAAAGCGCATCAGGTCGAGATAGTGGCAGCCCAACCAGGCGAGGATGCCTCCGCCGGAATACTCCTTCCGGAAGAGCCAATGGTTAGGATCTCGGAATTTGACCTGCGATGTAAGTAATCGAAGCTCCATTGAGATCAACTGCCCGAGCAAGCCTCCGGCAACAATGCCCTGGGCCTCCTGTAGCGCCGGATGGTACCGATTCACGTAGCAGACTCCGAGCGCGACCCGCGCCTCTTCCGCTGCTTTGACGATGGGCGCAGCCTCCGTCGCCGTTCTACCCAGAGGCTTCTCCGCCAGGATGTGCTTCCCGGCGTTGATCGCCCTCAGGCAGATCTCCGGCAACAGGTCGGTGCGAAGACAGGCGATCACGAACAGGAGGTCCTCTTTCGACAGCAGAGCATCGAGGTCGGTGAAAACCTCCAGCACTTTTTGCCCGTGATTCTGCTGCACCTCGGACAGGGCCTCCGGCTCTCTGTCCCAGACGTAGATACCCTCGATCTCCGGCATGGTCTGCAAGGTCCGCAGATGAGCAATCCCATGGGGATGTCTCACACCCAGCAGTGCAGCTCGTATTCCCTGCATTTTTGAACCTCCTTGCGAATACTCTTCCACTTTCGTCACTGTTTCTCTGTTGAACCCAACGGAAGCGCGACACGTGCGTTCCCCAACTCATGGGATTTCAGAATCGCCAGCATGATCTCGAGGGTCTTCCGCGCCTCGCGACCCGAAGACACCAGCTCGCAACCGTTTTCGAGAGCGTGGATCAACTCCGACAGAGCGCCAAGCTCATACTCCGCCAGTGGGGTGCATGGCGGGATCGACGAGGTGGCGAACTGGTAACCGGTGGCATTCCTGCTCAGTCTGAGGTCGCCATCGGTGACCGTAATCCGGCCTTTCTCGCAAACCAGCTCGAACCAGGAGCCTGTCGCCTCCGTCTTTGCGCAGCGGTAGAAGGCGGTGACGCCGTTGCCAAACTTGATGTAGGCGGAAGCTGAGGGGTCGGTAGCCGGATCGTGTCCGCCATCCCCTCTGTATTCGGTGAAATGATCGAAGCCTTCCTCCAGCTCCCCAATCACCCAAACCGGATCGGACTCGGCAAAGAAGCAGATCATGTCAATCTCGTGCGTCCCGTTTCGGAACAGCATGGCTCGGGGATAGAACGAGTTCCGCTCTATGAACAGCAGTCGTCCCAACTCGCCGCTGCGGATGAGGTTCCTGGCGGTGTGATAGACCGAGGACCAGCGTCGGCTATGGTTGACCGATAGCAGGACGTGGTTCTCCTCCGCGGCGGCGATCATCCGATCCGCCTCTGCCAAATGAGTCGCAACGGGTTTCTCACACCAGATCGCACGCGCCCCGCCACAGGCTGCCGCTACGACGACGTCGGCGTGCAGATGATCGGGTGTGGCGACGCTAACCACTTCCGGTTGTTCCTTTTCGAGCATCTCTTCGTAGTCCGTGTAGTACCTCAGGTCAGGCCATACGTCGTCCCACAATTCCTTGAACCTCGCAAGCGCGGAGGGCAGGAGGTCGCAGACTGCCACGAGGTCCGTTTTGGGATGCCGTTCGTACGCGGAGGAATGGGACTGCGGTCTCTGCCCGACAAAAGGAAGGTTAACTGTTGTACTTGGGCGTCCATGCGCGATGCCTCCCAGTCCCACGATCGCAGTCCGATATCGAAGTCGCATCAAGTCTTCTCCTTTTTTGCGCCGTGCCCGAATCTATCAACGGAGCGAGTACACATGAACTGCAAGGGGTTCGAAGTCATCCACGAGCGTTCCATCTTTGATCTTCACGGTCCGGTCTTCCTCGAAGAGCACCTTTGCATTGGTGCCCGGTACTGTCATCTTCACCCGCAACGGTTTCGCGCTGCCGTTGATGGCTATCAAGCATCGACCGCCCTTGCCCTGCTTTACCGCTGCCTGGAAGACGTCGGCTCCGGCACTGGCCTCAACCGCCGCGAAAGGCGACGGGTCGAGGATCACCGAAGCCAGTTCCCGCAACTCGCTGTTCAACGCTTTCGTGAACGACCACAGCACCGGGTCGCGGGAGAGGCATCCAGAAGGTTCTGGATCGAAGTACGAGTAGAACCCGAGCCATTTGTAGCCGTGAATCATGTGCAGGTAGCAGGAGTTCCGCAACTCATCCGGCATAGGCATGCGGCTGCCCTCGTAGGCGTAGGTTTGCAGGCAGGAGCCTATCGGACGCTTGCCGCGGAGCTTTTCATCGGAAATCTTCAGCCATTGCATATAGGCAAAGGGCCCAAGACTGGGCAGAGGGTAGAAGTCAAACGACCAGAGGTCCTGACTTTCCAGGTAGTCCATGGCCCGGTCCGGTCGGCATAGATTCACCCAGACAAGATGGTTGGGGTCGAGCTCGCGAATCAGTCGGGCTGCTTCGGCAACTCGCTCAGGGGAAATGTCAGCCCCGTCTGGCTCGTCGATCAAATCCCAGGCGAATACGGCCGGGTGGTCTTTGAAGCGCTGGATGGCTTCACGAAGGTGATCCAGGTCGAAGTGATCGCCAGCGAGGAAGTAACGATTGTTGAACAGCGCGACCGTTCCCCACAACCCCACCTTGGCGCAACTGTCGAGATGCTCCTGGATGCTGTCCCGCGGGTCAGGATCGGAACCGGCGCATTGCACCAGGTTGAATCCCTGATTGCGGGTCTTCTCGTCCGGGGGAGCATGAAACAGCTCCCGTCCCAGGAAGGGCTTGCCGTTCATGAAGAGGGTGTCGCCGCGAGCTTCGGTTCGCTTGACCGGCTCCCAGGTGTCAAGCGGCGAAGGTCGGAAGAGAAGAAGATCCCGCGTATCCTCCACCATCAGTTTTCCCCGGCGGAAGATTCTTGCATTGACCGAGTACCTTCCGACCGGAAGATTCCCGATCTGTAGCCGAGTCTCGTTGGCGGGAAGCGCGCCGGCGAGTTTCTTCTGGTCGAGGGGCGTCGCCCTCTCCGACCTTGCGAGCGTGATGCTGACGCTCGTTTCCTTCGGGACTTCAGGCGAGCAGAAGAAGGCTGCTTTCCAGCGAGCCTCTTTCGTGCCCACCGGGTATGCATATTCATCCAGCGAGACCGATACCGGATTCGGAATACTCACCGGGTAGCTTCCCTCCAGGAGGGAGCGGCCACCCTCAGCAAGCCGCAGTTTCAGCGATTGCCTCCCTGGGGATGCTGCCTCGCAGGGAAGCTCAATCTGCCGGATCGCTCCCGGCGGGAGATCGACGGTCTTCTCCGACCCGTACGTTTCACCCAGTCGAGCGGAAAGCTCAATCCGCCGGTCTGCCATCTTCAGGTTCCTGAGACTAAGCAGGAGGGAATCATTGCCGACGGTCAGCGGCCCCGCCTGCACGGTCAGCAGGTCCAGAGAGGCCCCCTCCGCCACTTTCGCTTCGGGTTCGGGAGAAACAGTTTCCTCACCCTTGGGTGTCTTGAGCCGCAGCAATGGCAGCGGGGTAATGTAGGACTCAAAGTCCTGGTCGGAATCGCTCGGCTGATAGCCCTCCTGTGTCGTCAACAGGAGAACGTCGAGGTAGGGCGCCTGGATGTTCTTCGGCTCATTCGCGATGCGCAGCTTGTGATCTCCGGGTCCCTGCACGACGCCAACCTCCCGCGACCATTTCAGGGCCGTTCCCGGTGCCTGATAGGAGGCTCGCCCCACTTTCTTCCCGTCCCACAGAATATCAACATCAGCCCCCGACGCCCACGCCAGCCCCCGAACAAACACGTGGTACGTTCCTTCCCCAAGATCTTTGAGGTCGTACTCGAGAAAGGCGTTGCCGAACGTCACCATTACCTTGCCATGGGATGGATGCCGCATCCAGGAAGTGAAGCCTTCCTCTCGGAGACCGGAACCTTCGGTGGCGGAGTAGTTTTCGGCTTCGACGTAGCGATACTCGTAGGAGGCAAGAGCCGTCCGCAACTGGAACGCCAGCAACATCAGGGCGAGCATAGAACTGCGGAAGATCCCTCGACCTCTCCGGACAGTCGGGTTAAGCAATCTCACAGACATCACAGTCTCCTCCTCGCGGGGACGGCCCCGGAACTATTCCGTGTCGCGATGGTCTATACGCACAACTACAGGGCTTGGCCTGCACAAATCCTTGATCCCTCAAATATGGGAGGCACTCACCATGTTCAGAGGCATGATCGGTCTTTCCGAAAAGCTGCTCCGAAACCGCGATGAAATCTTCAGCCAGATTGGCGAAAGCGCAGACGTTAAAGGTGTCGTCAGAGAGACCACCCGGCTCTTCCTCGTCCTTAGCGCACTTTACGGGCTTTGCATGGGTAGCTATCGGTGGGTTCACCCTCAGTTTTTCTTCAGCGACTTTGTCATCGGCCAGGAGGCGGGCGCCGTGGAGGGCCGTGTGTCCTGGGTGGACTACCGGCAAGGATTGGTTTACACGGAAACCGATCTGCCCACGGATACCTCCCTCGCCAGCAAACAGATCCGCTTTAACGTCTCAGACCCGACCGCGCCCTACAGGATTGAGGCAGTGTCGCACCGGGGCCCCTACCGGCAGATAAGGATCTCGGGCGGAGCCTTCGCCCAGTCCCACGCCTGGAAGTATGGGCTGACCTCGATGGTCAAGGTGCCCCTCTTGTTTCTTGGAACGCTGCTGGTGTGCCTGCCTGCCCTCTACGTTGTGAACATCATCTTCGGTTTGAACATGCACTTCAAGCCTACGGTGGCGCTGTTTGCGTGTGCCTTGGCGGCGATCTCGTTAGTCCTGGCGGCCTTCGTTCCCATCGTGCTCTTTTTCTCGCTGTTCACCAGCGACTATCACTTCATGAAGCTACTCAACGTGGCTGCCATCCTCTTCGCGAGTCTCTACGGATTGAACTATCTCTATCACGGACAGTTGGCACTCAACCCCTCCAACCTGAGCAAGGCGAGAACGCTGCTCACGGTCTGGCTCGGGATCTACGCTTTTGTCGGAACACAGGTAGCCTGGCTGCTGCGACCTTTCATCGGCACCCCTTACCTTCCCGAGTTCGCAGCCTTGCGACCGCTTGAGTCCAACTTCTACGTTAGCCTCTTTGGCTCCTTCGGCCAGTTATTCCGCTGATTCAAACCAAAAGTCGTTTCCCCGCGGTCAGGTCGTCGATCCGGGCAAAGTGGTCAGCCGGGATTTCCCAGGCTTCGGCTGCCACTGCCTCTTCGATATGCTCGGCCTCCGTGATTCCCAGAATGACCGAGCAAACCCCGGGTTGAGCGAGGGTCCAGGCCAGAGCATATTGAGCCGGGGTCTTTCCGACCTCCTCAGCAAGGCTACAGATCAAATCCACGGCTTGCCAGCAATCCTCCGTCATCCCCGCGAGCCATTCACGCATCTTCTCGCGGTGGTGGGGCCTCAGGGATGAGTTGGGCTGGTATCTCCCTGTGAGCAAACCACCTTGAAAGGAACTGTAGGGAGCCACACCGAGACCATACTGATCGCAGACCACAAAAAGATCAAGCTCCTGGGAGCGCCGAAGAAGGTTGTAGTTGACCTGGTTGAGTACGGGGAAAGGGACACCCCTGTCTTCCGCCTCCCAGACGATCTCTGCCGTTTGCCAGGCGGTGTAGTTGGACAAACCGTAGTAGCGAATCTTGCCCTGATCGATGAGGGAAGCAAGCACTTCGAGGCTCTCTGCCAGTGGAGTCAGTGGATCCGGGTAGTGTAACAGGAATAGGTCTATGTGGTCCGTTTGCAGCCGTTTCAGACTCTCCTCAACTTGCGCCCGGAGGCTCGCCCGCGAATGACGAGGGCGATTCGGCTCGGGACTTAGGGTGCCTCCGCCTCGAGTAGCAATCAAGGCGTCTTCTCGATGGCCTCTCAAGGCTCTCCCCAGGATCGCCTCGGTGCGCCCTCTCTGC
>JACQGJ010000729.1 GCA_016199605.1 Armatimonadota bacterium
AATGGTACGACGCACAAGCCAGATAATGTCCTTGGAGGTCAACGTGCGGCAAAGGATGCCATCGACGCCGAAATGGAGATGGAGAGGGCGCCTATCTGCAAAGGCCGCTTCATCCCCGGCCCGGGCCACTTCGTGGTGTCGGATGTGACGTGGGAGAGCTGCCGGTATTTCACGGAGCGGCCGCGCGAGGTCGTGCTTGAGACCAAGCCGGGCAGCTATACCCGTAACGAGTATAAGAACTCCATGCAGTCGGAATCAGAAAGGAACCACAGAATATGTCTGGTGCACCGAACCCCGGCGAATTCTCCGTTGCCAAGAGCTGGTTTGGCGACCTGATCCTTGTCCCGCCAGAGGACGGAAGCCGGTTTCCGGTTTCCTTCATGTACGATGGGAAGGATTCAGCGACGCTGCTTCCCGCCTGGAAAGTAAAGCGAAGCGAAGCGCGGTCAAAGGCGGAGAGACGCCACAGTCTCTCGCTGACTGATCCCGCGACCGGTCTGCAACTCTCGTGTGAGCTCACAATCTTCGACGACTTCCCCGCGGTGGAATGGGTGGCATACTTCAAGAACACCGGAACGGAAGATACGCCCATCATCTCCGATATCCAGCCTCTGGATGTTCTCTTCCCTGCTGCGAGAGAACTGTCTTGCCGTCTCCATCATGCGAAAGGCAGCGACTGCAAGATTGACGACTTCGCTCCGTTGGAGACGACGCTCCGCCCAACCGACCAGCTTCGCCTTGCGGCGCGGCTGGGGCGCTCCTCCAACGGCACGCTACCGTTCTTCAACCTCGAAATGGGGGAGAGCGGTGTCATCGGCGCGATCGGTTGGACGGGGGGATGGGCGGCGACATTCAAGCGCGGGGAAGAGGGAATCTGCGTGCGGGCCGGAATGGAGGAGACCCATCTCAGGCTCCATCCCGGTGAAGAAATCCGGACACCGAGAATTCTGCTGCTCTTCTGGGAACAGGATCGACTGCATGGTCACAACATGCTTCGCAGGTTCATCCTTGCCCACCACACACCCCATCCGAACGGTGAGTTCTTGCAGGCGCCCATCTGCAACGCCGTGTGGGGTGAGAACACTGCGCCGCAGCAAATCGCAAAGGCGCGGTGGTGGAAAGAGAAGGATCTCCCGCTCGACTGCTACTGGATTGATGCCGGCTGGCACGGCGACGGTCCGTTCAAGGAAGACTCCACCGTCTTCAACAGCGATTGGTGGAAGCACGTCGGCAACTGGTGGCCGAACAAGACCACGTATCCGGAGGGACTCAAGTCCATCGGCGACGCGCTGAAGGAGATAGGTTACGGTTTTGTCCTGTGGCTGGAGCCGGAGCGAGTCTTCAAAGACACCTTCTTCACTCGTAAGCACCCCGAGTGGTTGTTGGGGCACATCGGCGACAGTTATCTCTTTAACCTTGGCCTCCCTGAAGCGCGGCAGGCGATCACAGACTTGCTCTCCGACCTCATCACGGAAGGCGGCATCACCTGCTATCGGCAAGACTTCAACACCGACCCCGCTCCCTTCTGGAACGCGGCGGACGCGCCGGACCGCGTGGGCATGAGCGAGATCCGGCATATCGAGGGGCTGTACGCCTTCTGGGATGAACTGCTGGAGCGCCACCCCGGTCTCACCATCGACAACTGCTCCAGCGGCGGAAGGCGCATCGATCTGGAAACCGTTTCGCGCAGCATTCCGCTCTGGCGAAGCGATTTCCAGTGCTGGCCCAACTTCGACCCCATTGGGATGCAGGGACAGACTCATGGACTGGCGATGTGGGTTCCGCTCAGCACCGGTTGTTGTGACCGACCCGACACCTACGCCTTCCGTAGCGCGCTGGGTCCGGGCCTTGTCATCACCACCAACATCTACGAGCGCGATCCGTCACCGCATTTTCCCGTGGACTGGCTGAGAGAGAGGTTATGTGAACAGGTCGATCTGCGGAAATACTTCTATGGCGACTTCTACCCGTTGCTTTCCTTCAGCCTCGCCGATGACTCCTGGGCGGCGTGGCAGTTCCACCGGCCGGACCTGGACGAGGGCATGATATTGGCATTACGCAGACCGAAGAGTCCCTTCGTTAAGATCGTGGTAACTCCCCATGCCATCGACCCGGATGTCGACTATGAGTTCCACTGGGTGGACCAGGATGAATTCCAACTGGGGGAGGGAAAGGCTTTTGCCGCGAGTGGGATCGGAATCGAGATCCCGGACAAGCCGGGAACGATGCTGGTGCGGTATCGGCGATTCGCGCAAGAATAGACCAAAGGCGACGATGTTTCGCAACCACAAACTCATACCTGGTTGACCACTGTGGTGCATCAAGGAGCAACGGAGGAATGTGTCACGAACCGTAGGCAGTCACCAGGACTTCGAGCCATACCAGAAATCAGTCGCCGTGAAATACGATTTTTCCGGGATGATCTGTACGAATTGGCTGGTACCCCCACGGGGAACAGACCCAATACTACTACCGCAGATAAACTCGAACTCAAAGAGTTCGCCAGATGGACACACATATAGAAAATCGTGGTAACCGTTCAGCCAGTGCCTCGATAGATCGGAATAGGAAGGGGGAATGGAGCGATGAAGGAGATGGGAAGATGACACTTTCCATACGGATCGGTTAGACTTGTCTTTCCCCCTCATCCCGTGCCTCTATCCGCGTTTATCTGTGTCCATCTGCGGTTGTAGAATAAGCGTCCCGTCCAGGAGCCAGGTAACGCGGTCCTGCTGCTTGAAGATGCTCCTTGAGGACGGGGACAGCCTGGCGATGCAGCTCACCCAAACAGAAAAGGAATTTGCGCTGCACGTCGTACAGGCTGCTGCGGGGAAGGCAAAGAGGCGGCTTGTGCTGGGACAAGTCTTCATGCACCTCCTTGAGAGTGCGACCTTGCAGCGCGGACTCACAGAGTCCGAAAGGTCTGAACCCCAACCTGCGCAATGAGATCGTAACCGTAACGCTTCCCTGGGGGACTATCGCTGCCAACTGGGGGAAGGATGCCAGAGGGTTTCCGTTTCTTTCCTCTGTTTGCGCACGACTTCCCGGGATTGAAACTGCGACAGGTGTAAACTCACCACCGTGCGATGCGCAAGCTTATGGGCGGGGAAGGAACTTGCGGAAGTGTCACCCGCAAGGGAGTCGCTATCAAAACGATACGCCGCCTCGGCCGGCAGTTGCGAAAGGGTTTCCATTTCCTTTGTGGTCAGTGCAACCAAATCCAGAATCAGGGTGGCAACCCTCACAGGGATGCACCCCCTGCAATTGACGGCACAAGGTCTCTTTGCTCGCGACACGTTGAGGGCGTAGGACTTCGACGACTTGCTCTTCTTTGGGTGTGAGAGTCATGTGCTTGCAGCCTTTGTTAATGTATGTGATATACTCCTAAAAGTGAGGGCAAGTATATCAACATGCATTTACAACCAGGGATGCTTTTTCATCAAAAACAACGGGTACAGGCTCCCTGGACCCACTCTCGTCCGGGAGAGGGACGTTATGCCATGTGAACAACCCAGTCTCCAAAGCCCGTCAAAGGGCGTAAAATCAAGGCAAATACGGACCTCCACCAAAATCCGGAACGATAGAGTTTTTCTGGCAGGGGTTCTTGCTGTGGCGCCCTCGTATTTTGAAGGAGGTCTTTTCATTGGCACGTAATGTGAACGTCGTGAGCATTTCTTTCGGAGGAGCGGGAGGGTCCGGCTCGGCGGCGGATCGCGTCAAAAACAATCTGAACCGCCTTTCGGAACTGGTGGAGGAAGCGGCGACCGCGAAACCGGATATCGTATGTCTACCGGAGTTCTGTAATGTTCTGGGGCTCGGTGAAACCGAGTGGGGAGCCGCGGCGGAGACCGTTCCCGGCCCCACAACGGAGTTCCTGGGGAAACTGTGTCGCAAGCACAAGACCCATCTCATCATCGGCATGCCCGAACGAAAAGGAAAACGCCTCTACAACTCGCAGGTATTGCTGGGACGCGATGGTCAGCCGATCGGAAGCTATCACAAGGTCCATCCGACGATAGGCGAATTGGACGCGGGTATCAGGCCGGGGACGCAGTACACCGTTCTCAAGGCCGACTTCGGCAAGGTGGGCTTCGCCATCTGCTTCGACCTGAACTTCCGGGACGTGGGGGAGGGGGCGGAGAAGAACGGTGCAGAAGTCCTGTTCTTTTCCTCGATGTATCACGGTGGCCTGCAAAACCAGATCTGGGCACATGATTTCCAGATGTTCTTTGTTTCCTCGTACTGCAGCTTCGGCAGCCGGATCGTGAATCCACTCGGGCGTGTGATCGCCGAGTCGCAACTGCACTATCCGTTTGTCCAGCGCACCATCAACCTGGACTACGTGGTTTGCCACATCGACTACAACAACCAGCACTGGAAGCCGATGAAAGAGAAGTACGGTGACCAGGTTGAGTTGGATGTCATGTCCTACGAAGCGAAATTCATCCTCTACTCCCATCACCCGAAAGTAACCGCTCAGGACCTGGTGAAGGAGTTCAACCTGAGGACCCTTGACAAATACTGGGAGATGGAGCGGAAGGCGCGTCGGGCCGCTCTGGGATTGACGAAGAAGCTGTAAGCTGCCACTTGTGGGTGTGTGTTTTGAGGTCTGCGCTCAGCCCGAAAGAGAACTTCCTGGAAGCCCTTCGGTTCGGAAGTCCAGAGTACGTCCCGCTCGGCGACGAACCAATCTGGCACAGCTTCCAGCTTGAAGGGAACTTCCGGTGCGAAACCTGGACCGATGGCTGGGGGATCCGATGGGAAGTCGGCCTCGAGGGCACTGTCCCCTTCCCGAAGGGGAATCCCCTTCCAAGCCTCGACCGGCTCGACAGTTACCAGCTTCCGGATCCCGGGGCTCTCGTCTTCAGTGAGGATATGAGCGAAGCTCTTGCTTCGGTCGACCGCGGAGAGAAGCTGGTGATGGGCAATCTGACGTACCTGCTTTTTGAGCGGGTGTGGGCGGTGATGGGGATGGAGAACTTCCTCACGTCGCTGATCACTCACCCGAAGGAGGCGCATGAGCTGCTGCACGGGATTGCCAATTACGCCCGCAAAGTCTTCGACCGTTACCTCGATCTCGGAGTGGATGCAGTCGGCTTCTCCGAAGACCTGGGCACCCAGCGGGTCCTGACGATGTCTCCCGCCATGTTCCGCGAATTCCTTCTGCCGGAGTACGTGTATTGTTTCGAGAACGTTCTCACGGCCGGAAAGATCCTCTTCTTTCACAGTTGCGGGTGTGTGGAGGCCATAGCTGCCGACCTTGCCGGAATTGGCGTGACTCTCCTGAATCCAGTCCAGGCGAGTGCCAACGATTTACGGAAGATCAAATCAGAAACTGTCGGGAGGATGGCACTGCACGGGGCCATCGACACAGCCCTTCTCGCGCGAGGCACTCCTGAGGACGTGCGGGCCGAAGTGAGGCGCGTGATGGACCTCCTCAAGCCCGGTGGCGGATACGTGTGTGCCCCCGATCAGGGAATACCGGGGATCCCGCAGGAGAACATGGAAGCCCTGTGGAAGACGGCAAGGGAGGCAGGGAGGTATTGAGAACTTGTCCACGGACAACTCGTCTCACCTGCTCCCCCGAAATCTTCTCCTTGCGGAATCCTCGTCCGTCTGTGATTGTTAACAGAACAGGTTGATGAGTACTGGCCCACGTATTCTCGTTTTGGTTGAAAACACCGCTTTGTTGTGAGACAGTTGGACTGTCGAACCAACCACGGCGGGCGGGTTCGACAGTCCAACTGTCTCACAACAGGGGATTCTCCTCCTTAACGAGTGTAACCGAACGATTTGTTTTTCCCTTGGACGAAAGGACTTCATGCCCTCGCCGACGAAGATCGCCATCAAGCACGGGTTACTGCTTTCGGTTCTCTCTCTCCCCCTGAGTCTCAGGAGGATTATCCAAGCCTTTGTAACACCTGTGCCTGTCCACCAGGGTCTCCCCCAACTACGGCCGATCGCACAGTACAATGACCGCGTGGAATCCTACAGGGTTTGGTTCGACCTGGAACGGTGGTCTCGCTATGGCGACCTGCTCCTGATCGCCCTGATCGTGTTTCTGTTCTTGCGCACCATCCACCCCGACTTCACCCTTCTGATGAAGAGCCAAAAGCCCTTTCGAGGGTTCCGGGACCTGTTCGATGTTAAGTTCAGCTACAGCAGGTTCACTGGCCTCATCGTTGCGGTGTTGCTCTGTCTCACGGTCTTCCCCTTTGCCTGGGGCTCCACCGGACTACTTCCGTTCGAGAGGATCCTCCTGGGGGGTATCCCTTACTTCTGCCATGCCGTCCTCCACCGGATTTTGAGCCTCCCAACTCCTATCACGAGGTCGATCGCGTGGACGCTGGGGGGGGCAATCTTGTGGGCGAGTTGGTCGCCAGTGGGGTTGACTCGAGGAGAAGACACGCCGAGGAACCTCGTCAAACTCCTGAACGCGATCCTCCGTGGCGCCGCTGCCGGAGTTCTAATAGGGATTGCTCTGCTGCCTGCCTCGTCGTGGAGCACGCGCGTCCTGCGATCTCTGGGCGAGCAGGCCTTCGGCATTTACCGATTCGACATATTCGCCCTGTTGACAGCGGTGATGCTTGTTCTCAGTACAGTGGGATTTTTCGTACTTGGAATGGCGGGTTATCTCCTGGCGAAGCAGTCCGTTCTTCCGCATCGCCGGTTGAAATGTTTGTCCCTGCCACTTCTCCTCGTTTTGCTGTCAGCACTGGTCCAGACCTACCTCTACAAGCAGGTCGCAGTGAATCGCTACGATTGCCGGAAAAAGCTCGACACAACCGTTGTTTCCCATCCCAAATCAAATGTGTTGCCGGAGACGATACTGATCTTCACGGGGGAGGCGGAGAACCCGCTCCTCGGCTTCACCTGGATGCGGTCCATGGAAAACGTCGAAGTGGACAAGTCAACGGTTCAAAGCTGTCGTGACTTCCTGAATCGCCGCCGCTATCGCAGTTGCCTGACCGTCCCGGCCTTTGTGCACCTCCATGACGCGTCGTCTCTTTCGTGGGATCCCGTTGAAAGCCTTCGGGTGGACAAGGAAAATCTGAGTAGCTTCCCCTCTCCGGAATTCGCCCAGCTCCTGATCGAGCGCCTCGCCGAATGTCCCATCACCCCGGAGACTCGATCTTACCTCGACTGGCTGGCAGACGAGAAGGTGTGGAAACACACAAGGCGCACGCGCCTGCTTCTTTACCGACTTAACTATGAGTTCGGCGTCGTGGAGAAGACCAAACGCTCGCATGATCGCGGTCCGCGGGCGGCCCCCGCTGTGCGGGCGGCCCCCGCTGTGCGGACGGCCCCCGCTGTGCGGGCGGCCCCCGCTGATTCAGGCGACTGGCTAACGAAGGGCGCGGTGACTGGGCGCCTCATGCTTAACGGCAAACCCTTCGCAGACGCTCTTGTCGGCGTCATCGACAGCAACCATGCGCCCTATCTCGGGGGACAGCAAAGGCCCTTCCAACAACGGCACGTCGTTTGCGGGGTCAGGACCGATCGACAAGGCGGGTTCCTGATTCAGTCTTTGCGCACGGGAGATTACCAGCTCGTCTTGAAATCCCTCGCTGAGAATCTGCCAGGAGACCGCGAACGGATCACGATCACCCATGCTCCCGGAAGCTTTCGGCTGGATGGTCACCAACCTCTTCAAAACCTCGGGACCATCAGGATCTCTGTCACCGAACCCGGTGTAGAGGAGAGAATTCTGTAGGATCTTGTCATCCCGATTTCCTGCTCCTATACTGCCTTCAAGAACCAAATGCCAGCGAATCGCCTTTACCTCCGTGGTGTGCTCGACTCCATCGACGCCTCGAAGTACCACTGCAACTTCGAGGGGTTCCCACGACAAGTCTCCGGGGTTGATTCGGTCTACCAGCCGGTGTCGCCGCAGGAGTTCCTTGAGTCCTCCTATGAGCGATCTGTCTGGCGATTGAAGGTCGATGACACCTACCTTGACGTCGCCCAATGGGAAACGCCAAAGCGCACGCGCACGTATCCGCTCGCCCGCTGTTATCGCCAGTTGCAGAGCCCCTTCAAGAAAGTGGCGCTGATCCCCACTGTGAAGGACGAGGGCAGTGGTGTGAATCCTGACGTGCTCGGAATTGAGACGATCTACCTGCTCGATCTGTACGGTTTCTTCGTCGTGACTACGAGGTACGTTGAAGCTCGGGCGACTGAGCGGGTGAGCGAGAGAACGGGGCGCACGATGAGAATCCTCCGCGACCAGAGGCTTGACTTCGGGGACGCGTTGGAGAAGCTGAGGATCGTCGCGGCGAACGAGGTGACCCCCCGCGCCTGGAACCGTGGAGAGGTGCTGCACTTCGCGGACTCCCTGGAAGAGGCGGCTGAGGCCTACCAGAAGGTCCACGAGGCCACGGGAGTGCCACTCCCCACCATCGCCAGTTGCCGGGCGCGTGTCGAGCGAATCCGACGAGACGGTCTGGAAGCGTACCTCACCGACAGTGATGCGCGCAAGCGCCGCTCACAGCATTCGGAAACCTCCGGGGTCCAGCCCAAAGAGCACCTCTCGCTGCAAGCGGGAAAAGTCAGCATGGACCTTGAGATGAAAAATGACCTCGGCCTCAAAGCGCCGGTAATCGCCCATCTTGTCCCGGACGAGGGCTGGCGGCTTGGAGACGTACGGATCGCCCTCGAGAAGAAGTCCAACCCCTCCGAGCACGACCTCCTCGACGCTCTGTTCAAAGGCATGGCGTTCCGCAACGCAAAGGTCACAAGTCCCGAAGGCGCGGTTCACTTCGGCATCGGCGCCACCTACGGAAATCGCAAAGGCGCGTGCTGGTCGCTCTGCCCCGGATTCGCCGCGTGCGAGCAGACGAAGTTCACGACCTGCAGTTATGAACCGTTGAAGTCCCTCAACCAACAAGCCGATTTCGGGCGCTCCCCGGCGCCTCGCAACTTGCTGAAAGAGGGGCACGATAACGGATTTCTCACCTTTGTGCTTGGGGTGAAAGACCTTGATCCCACGGTTGAGTCCGAAGCTCAGCGC
>JACQGJ010000078.1 GCA_016199605.1 Armatimonadota bacterium
CTGTCCTTCTTACGGCGAGAACGCGTGCCCTGTCGGTGGCGGAACCTGCGGACTATGGCTGTCCGGCTATGGCTACAACTACTACAACTTCGGCTCCCAACCCAATTGCATCGGGACGGCGAGCGAATCTCAAATCACCAAACCGGCTGAGGCCCTTGTCATCGCCGACTCCACTTATCCCGGCTACACGGCCAACAAATACGGATACCCGGCCATCTATGACCCGTCCACTGGCAACTACGTTTACTATGCTGACCGACACAACGAAGGACTCAACATCGGATGGGCCGATGGCCACGTCAAGTGGATGCGGCTTACTGATCTTCGGGGGAAGCCACAGTTGTGGTACCGGTAGCCTTCGACTGACTCACGACAACCTATACGACAGTTATACTCGTAAGGAGGAGATTACAGTGTTCAAGAAGCGTCAAGGATTCACATTGATCGAACTGCTGGTCGTTATCGCAATCATCGCGATCTTAGCAGCAATACTTTTCCCGGTCTTTGCAAGGGCACGGGAGAAGGCGAGGACGACTACCTGTCAGAGTAACCTCAAGCAACTGGCCACAGCACTGCACATGTACGCGCAGGACTATGACGAGAAGTTCTGCCCCAACTACATCGTAAAATCTCCAGGGATTCTTGGACATTGGTACGAAACCGTGCAGCCCTATGTGAAGAACGCCCAACTCGTCGTCTGCCCGAGCAGCGCTTATGCCGGGGGGATTCAGGCAGGAGTGAATCCACTGGATTGGAACTACATCATCGGACACTACGCCGGCAACAACTGGGTGATGACTGGCAGTTGGGGCGCGGTTGAGAATGCGATGGCGAGCGTGACGCACCCGTCGGAGACCATCTTCATCTACGACGCGGCCTACGGATGGCGCTGGTGCGGTTACCCGGCCAACAACTGGTGGGGCGCCCCGAATGCTCAGTGCTATGACATCCCCGCCGTTGACTTGACCCAATTTGGTTACGGCAACTTCGAGCGACACAACGGCGGAATCAACATCGCCTTCGTCGACGGCCACGTGAAGTGGATGAAAGCCAACAAAGTGGGCCTTGGCGAAGCGGCTGGCTATGGGTCGACTCTATACACGGCCTACTGGCAAAAGACCCGGTGAGGCGAGAAGGTTGACCTTCCTTTCGGTCGGTGAGTCTGCGGCTGACGCGTTTTCTCTCAGCACAAGGATCACCGTTCAGCAGCTAACCGGACCGGCGGCCACAGTCAACCCCTGTGGCCGCCCTCCCTGTCTAACGGATCTTCTGGAAAAGCAGATCTGGAACAACTCCGGCGACATGTTCGGATACTCCGGTCTGTAGCGTTTCGCCTGACCAGCGACGAGGCCGGTGCGTGGCGTGTGGTACTCGTCCGTTCCCTTTGGGCCCGAACGGACCTGCGCCAGCGCCGGCCTCACTCCGGCATGGATGTAACTTTGAAGCGTTGAACAAGGAAATACCGGCCACCGGACGGTAACGGAGGATAATATGTGGAAACTGCCATACGTGCTACTACTCGCCAGTCTCGCAGGGACAATGGTTAATGAGCCACCGGTTCGCGCGGAAACGGCCAGCGCTTGTCCGATGTGCTCAAAGCCCCTCGTCCCATCACAGGCGGCGTATGTTGTCCTGTCGGCGCAGGGGAAGACGAATCGCTTGACGCTGCGGTGTGTCCATTGCGCCCTTCAAACTGTTCGCACCTGGAATCCTGCGATGGCCGTGGTGCGCGTTCGCTGTCCCGTGACACGACGATGGGTGACCTTCCACCTTCGCGAGGGAAGCTGGACCGCAGAACCCACGGCTACCCGGCTGATCCTTGCGCCCGAAGCCAAAGGGGAATGCCTGGATCGTCACCTTGCTTTTGTATCACGGAGAGCCGCTCGACGGTACGTGCGAAGCCATCCGGCACTGCGACAGTATCCGGTTTTGACCATCGGGGAAGTGAAGTAGCCCTGCGAAGTTTTGCTGCTGCTATGCAGGAAACAGGCGCAATTGCCTCAGTACGGAACTGCGTTGTATTTGAGATTGTTAGGTAATCCAGGAATGAAGAGAATCCACCGAGCCGTATCATATCTGCTGCTTACTGTCTGGACGGTCTTCCTCGTGTCTGTCCAGGCGGACCTCCCGTGCTGCGTGATGGCGGCGGGGAAGAGCGACCACAAAGCCCGGTGCGAGACGGTGATGGCTTCAGGTGGCTCGTGTTGCTGCTCCAAACGGCGGGTTGGACACGATTGTCCCTGTTCATGCCACCCTTCATCCCAAGATGAGCAAAGCAGAGTTGGTCTGATTCCTTCTGTGCATCTGCCTGTTGATTCCACACCCTCCCTCGTTGCCGATCTTTCGCAGCTACTTCCATCACCGGCCGCGGGAATCAGTGCCCTCCACCTTTCAGTCCCCATCGACTTTTCTCGCAACACCTGTCCTCCTCCGCCTCTGCGCGCCCCTCCGGTCCCCGCTTCCATATAGGGGAACGCTACATCGCTTCTCGGCGGAGCGTTGAACGTTCTCCCTCCCTTGGCCGGGAAACCACGGGCTGTCTGGCTCTCGGGTTTCCTGCGTCTCTCCCGTTTCAGCACAGTGCATGGATCAGAGCATCGTCTCTGATGAAAGAGGTGATCACAATGCGTATAGAATCTTGCACGAGGCAGTTTGTCTCGCGGATGTTTTTGGTGGCCGTGTTAGGCGCGATCCCGTTGCGCACCACCTGGCCGCAGGAAGTAAACAGCAAGAAGACCATTACTATCGACTTGAAGGAAGCGGACTTCGCGGAGGCGGTGAACCTCCTTTTCAAGAACACCAATCTCAACCACATCCTCAAGCCGGGTATCGTCGGCGGTACCCCGCCGATCACGGTTCAGTTGAACGACGCGGACTGGGACGTGGCTTTGAAGTTCGTCGCAGACGCCGCGAACGTGAAGTATCGGAAAGACGGCTCGGTGTACGTGTTTGAGCCCAAGCCACAAACCGATTCCTCCCCGGCGCCACTCAGTGAGGGGGGGATTCGTGGCGGAGGAGCAGCCTCCTCGGATCATACAGATCATCGCCCTGCGGGGTCTTCAGCCCTGGCTCAGACAGGATCGAACGCGCCTTCCTCCCCCACTGTCGGCGGCCTTGAGTCGGAAGAAGAGCAAAAGCGCTATGAGCGATACGAGGTGAAGCACATCTACTCCGGAGGTCTCGCCCTTCTGTTTGGGGGGACAAATATCAGCACATTCCTCGTCGCCAGCCCAGGCGGCGGCAGGGGCGGAGGTGGCTCTGGGGGCCGAGGCGGCTCTGGTGGCGGGTACGGAGGAATAGGCGGCAGTGGCGGCGGGTTCGGCAGCTCTGGCTCCGGAGGCTTCGGTGGAAGCTCTGGCGGGTTTGGAGGAAGCTTTGGAGGATCCGGCGGCAGCTTTGGCGGCGGCGGGTTCGTCAACTCCGGCTCTGGAGGCTTCGGTGGAAGCTCTGGCGGGTTTGGAGGAGGCTTCGGAGGATCCGGCGGTGGCTTCGGCGGCTCCGGCCGCGGCGGTTCTCGGGGAGGGTTCGGGTTCTGAACCCGTGAGGAGTTGGGCGAGGGGCACATCCGGGTGACGCGTAGCTTGGGGGGTCGCCCGTCCCTCGCCACCTCTTGAAAGGAGCCGGATACATGAACACAGACACGTGGATGGCTTTGGACAGCGTCGAATCGAAGGACCTGGCACGGATCAGGCGCGTGGCGGCCGTGGCCACGGTTGTGCTGTTTGCCGGATGGGAAGGAATCCGTCATCTGTTCCTGATGCGAGCTCCGATGCTTTTTCAGCATGTGCTCTCGGTGTGTGTTGAAGCGTTGGTAAGCCTCGGCATTGTGATCATTGCGTTTCGATTGCTGGATCTGGTTGAGAACGAACGAAGGCGTATCTCCAGACTGGCTCAAGTAGTCGTCAGCAACCTGCACTCCAGCATGGAGGCCCGGACGGCTCTTCGTCACATCACCGAGGCGACGGATGCCATCGAGAAGGAGTATGCTGCCCAGGCGCCTGCCATCAATTGCCACACGTGCACCATCCTGCTGGAAGCAGAAGCGCTCCGGCAGATACTGAAAGGCATCGCCACTCCGGCGGACAAGCTGCTGAAACCTGAGTCGAGGGAGGCTGCTTCGCCTTTGCCGAGAGGAGACCAGCCGGGATCACCGCGCCTCGTTGGGGCGGTGACAGGAGAGCAAGGAGACAGGAGACAAGTGACC
>JACQGJ010000079.1 GCA_016199605.1 Armatimonadota bacterium
GTAAAGTAGGTTCCCGCCATGTTGGTCGTCGCATACTTGTGCGAAGTCCAGAAACCGGGGCCGTTGATGACGAAGGTTGCGGGGTAGAAGTAGGTGTCGGGATACAGAGCGCGACCTTCGCCATAGTCGTTGCCAACCCGAGCTGCGTCGACGAGGCCCGTGTTGAGCACGGTTGGCCCGGAGCTGCACAGCAGGTAAGTGTCGGAACCCGCCGCGTCCCGAACCGCCTGCAGAGCGTGGCGATAGACCTCCGGGCCTTTTACCATGGTGGGATCGTGGTGGTCTCCGTAGGGAGGATCGCTCGGGACACCCAGCCCCGCGTGCAGGAAGTCGATCATGTAGTAACGCACCCCCCAATCTCGGTAAGTGCCAAACACTTTCCTCAGGAATTCGACGGCCTTCGGGTGGCTACCATCGAGCGAATAACACACCGGTCTCTCGCCTTTGGGGAGCGCCGCCCCGTCGCCGTAGGCCCACTCGGAGCAGGTGACGAGCAAGTTGCCTGCCTCGTCCCTCAGGAGGCACTCACGCAACTCCTCAACCGTGTCCGTTGCATGGGAGCAGATCCAGAAGGGCGCCACCCAGAAGCCGAGCTTGAGGTCGAGCTCTCGAAGCCGCGACACCAGGTTAACCACTCCGCCGGGAAAGAGGTCCGCGTTGAACTTCAGCCAATTGCCGGGAAGGCCGCCTTCGATATTGCCAATGCTGACCCAGATGTAGTCCAACTCAAAGCCTGCCAGTCTTTCGCGCATTGCCCGCGCGTTGCGCAGGACTACCGACTCGTACTTCTCAACGTTGAAGCCGTCCACCCAGGACCAACCCACCCAACTTGCCGGGCAGCGCGAAGGAAGGGAGGGCTGATAGTGCTCGTTCACACGATCAGCCCAGCGTTCCAGCGAGACATAAGGATTGGTGGACATTTCGAGGACGAGGGTCTCAGTGGCGATGGACTCTCCCGGTCGAAGCTCGTACCCGAAGAAGTCGCAGTACGAGTCCAGTGCGACGAGACTGCCGTCAGCGCCGCAGGCAAAAGTGTGGGAAGTCGTGATGCGATCAAAAGTAGTGAAACCGAGATGGAGGGTATGTCCCGACTTGAGGTCGTGCAGGTGAGCGATATGTTTGACCTTTTGCGGTCCCTCCTCAGCCTTGAGTCGCCTGACCTGATGCAGTCCCTGGTCGCCGGAGAAATTTAGGTAGACGAGCTCGCAAGATTCCGCACCTAAAGCAATACTCCCGGAGTCGTGAGTGACACGTACCAACGAGCACTTGCCGAGGCGTCGCGTGGTCTTGCCGAGGTTGCGAAGGACGGTCCCGAAAGTCACCGTTCTCCCTTCCTCGGCAAGCTCAGCCCGAAGCTCCCAGGCGAGGCCCAGGGAGTTGAACGCGACCGCTATCGTCGCCGTAGCTCCCGCGAGGAGGACCCCGGAAGCTCCACCCTCTTCGACCCGCACGTCCTCGGCTGCATCGAGGTCCCACAACCGGCCATCGACCTCCACGGCGGGCTGCCATGCGAGTTGCGAACCCGTGGCTTTGCCGGACAGTTTGAAGGCGCGGCGATCTTGGGAATAGCGGCACTCCAGGAGGGAAGGGGGCATCTTTGGACTCTCCGATCGGTCAATCAATTATGTAAGCTCGTAAAGGTCGAGAGGCACATATCGAAGCCAGTGACGGCCGTCTCACCCCTCAGTTCTTCCTCGCAGGCGGCAATCCTCCCCCGGTAGCTTCTTGCCAACGAGTTCCGGCTCAACTATCATACCGTTGCCCTTCAAGCTGCAAAGGTCGGAAGGAGGCCGTTTCGTTTCTGAGCTTTGCGAGGGTGTTTGCGAATCAAGCGAAACCGGGGAAGAACGATGCGATCCAAACTCGCGCCCGTCGTGCTGGCAGGTCTTTTTGCCGCAGCCATGATCTGCACCTCGAAAGGAGCCGAAGAACGCAAGATGGAAGTTACCATTCCCGAGGCGGTGGAGGTGCTGACTCGCCTTGTCAAAGGCCATTCGCGGCTATTGATTTCAAAGCAAGGCTTCGCCGATCTGAAGCAACGCGCAGGCACCGATCCGCAACTCAGCAAGTGGCGCGATCAGTTGAGAGAACGAGCGCAGAAAGTGCTCACGGAGCCGGCTTCTGCTTATGAGATTCCCGATGGACTTCGGCTGTTGGCGACCAGCCGGCGTGTGCTTGACCGCGTTTACACCTTGGCTTTGCTCTACCATCTGGACGGAGATCGCCGGTACGCGGATCGCGCCTGGCAGGAGTTGCAGGCGGCCGCTGCTTTTCCCGACTGGAATCCGAAGCATTTCCTTGACACCGCCGAGATGACTCATGCTTTTGCCATCGGCTATGACTGGCTGTACGAGGCCTGGACCGACGAGCAGCGCGCAACTCTTCGAAAGGCCCTCGTTGAGAAAGGTCTGAAACCGGCCCTGCAATGCTACCGGGGAGCCCTCGCTTACGGGTGGTGGGTGATGGCCCACCACAATTGGAATCAAGTCTGCAACGGCGGGATTGGCATGGGCGCCCTGGCGATCGGTGATGAGGAGCCGGACCTCGCCGGAGAGATCCTGCACTCCGGGCTGAAATCCTTCCAGCTTCCGATGGCACGGTTCGCGCCCGATGGGGCCTGCGAGGAAGGCCCCGGCTACTGGAACTACGCTACGGCCTACAATGTCGTGTACCTCGCAGCTCTAAAGTCAGCCCTGGGAACCGACTTCGGCTTCTCTCGGTATCCGGGCTTTTCGGAGACAGGCTTGTTCCCGATCTACCTGACGGGACCCTTGGGCAAGACCTTCAATTACGCGGATGGGGGTGAAGGGACGATTCGGGCGGCGCAGATGCTGTGGCTCGCGGGCGAGTTCGACAAACCCGTGTATGCCTGGTATGAGCGCCAAGCCGCCTCGCCGACTGCTCTGGACGTCCTCTGGTATGGGACGCGGGAAGAAGGTCCCCGGTCAGCCAATCTTCCCCTCGACAAATACTTCAGAGGAGTGGAAGTCGCCACCTTTCGGAGCGTGTGGGAAGACCGGAACGCCGTATTCCTTGGGTTCAAGGCCGGGGACAACAAAGCCAACCACAGCAATCTCGACCTGGGGTCCTTCGTCCTCGACGCTCTGGGTGTGCGGTGGGCGGTGGACCTCGGCGCCGACAACTACAATCTTCCCGGTTACTTCGGCAGGCAACGCTGGACCTACTACCGGATGAGGGCTGAAAGCCACA
>JACQGJ010000080.1 GCA_016199605.1 Armatimonadota bacterium
AGGGTGAGGGGGAAGGTCACTAATGCTCCACAAGGGAGCGGAGGTGCAGGTCCTTCAAAGCAGCCTCTTCCACGGGGGTTGGCGCTCCGCTGAGAGGACAGGTGAAGGTGGCGGTTTTCGGGAAGGCGATGACGTCGCGGATGGAATCGCAGCCCGACAGAATCGCGACGAAACGGTCCAGGCCGCAGGCGATACCGCCGTGCGGCGGTGCGCCGTACTCGAAAGCCTCCAACAGGAAGCCAAAGCGTTCCTTCGCATGTTCGAAGTCGAGTCCAATGGCGCCGAAGACCAACTCCTGCAGATCACGCCGGTGGGTTCGGATGCTACCGCCCCCCAACTCGTAGCCGTTCAGGACGAGGTCGTAAAGACTCGCGCGCACCTTGCCCCACGGATGGCCCGGGTGCCCCGGCTCTGCCGTCGTATCGTAGCCTTGCCTCAACAAGTCGATGTCTTCGGGATTCGGAGCACAGAAGGGATGGTGCATCGGATCGTAGCGACTCTCCTTCTCATTCCAGCCAAACAGCGGGAAATCGACGACCCAGTGGAAATCCCACACACCTTCGGGAATCATGTTCAGCCGGCCGCCCATCTCCAGCCGAATTCGGTTCAAGGCTTCGGCAACGATCCCCGGTTTGTCGGCGACGGCCAGCACGAGATCGCCGGTCGTCGCTCCTACACGATTGAAGATGGCTTGCATCTGTTCTTCGGTCAAGAACTTGGCGACCTGAGACTTTATCTCGCCCTCTCCCAGAATCCAGGAAGCCAGCCCCTTCGCGCCAAAGCGTTTGGAGAGATCGATAAGGTCGTCGATCTCCTTGCGGGAATAGTCGCCGCAGCCGGGGGCGTTGATCGCCTTTACCTGTCCGCCTGATTCGAGAGCGTTGCGGAAAACCTTGAAGCCACTGTCCGCCACAAGGTCACCGATGTCCACCAACTCCATGCCGAAGCGAGTGTCCGGCTTGTCCGAACCCCACCTTGCCATCGCCTCGGCGTAGGTGTACCGCGGAAACGGTAACGGAAGATCAACGCCTGTCGCAATCTTCATCACGTGGGCGCACATACGCTCGACGGTCGACAGCACGTCGTCCTGATCGACGAAAGACATCTCGACGTCAATCTGGGTGAACTCCGGTTGACGGTCTGCGCGGCTGTCTTCGTCACGGAAGCAGCGAGCGATCTGGTAGTATCTCTCGACCCCGGCGACCATCAACAACTGCTTGCACAACTGCGGAGACTGGGGCAGAACAAAGAAAGTCCCTGGGACAAGCCGAGCGGGAACCAGGAACTCCCGCGCTCCCTCCGGTGTGCTCTTCCACAGCATCGGCGTCTCGATCTCGTAGAAGCCTTCCGAGTTGAAGAACTCCCGCACGGCAGAGGTCATCCTATGGCGGAGCTCCAGGATCTTCGCCATCCGCGGGCGGCGGAGGTCGAGATAGCGATACCGCAACCGCACCTGCTCGTCCGGCTCTTCGTCGCCAATCATAAACGGCGGCGTCTTCGCGACATTCAGCACTTCGACTTGTTCCGCGACGACTTCTACCTCGCCGGTGGCCAGGTTCGGGTTTTCCGTTCCTTCGGGTCGATGCCGCACCGGGCCTTTGATTGCCAGCACGTATTCGTTCTTCGCCTCTTCGGCCATCTTGTGCGGCTCGGGCTGGATCTCCGGGTTGAACACGAGTTGAACGAGGCCTGACCGGTCGCGCAAGTCAATGAAGATCACCCCGCCATGGTCCCGCGATCGCTGCACCCAGCCGTTCAGGACCACTTCCTGCCCGATATGTTCTGTTCTCAACTCACCGCAATGATGTGTGCGTTTCAAGAGTATTCACCAGTTTCCTTGAGAGTTTGCCAGAGGACAACGAGAGTCGACGTCGACGCGTCGAAAGTACTTACAGCGCCACGGGAGATGTAACAAAGCATAGAGTGGGTGTTAACGACACAGATCGTTCCGGGAATTCCTTCATCCGGTATTCCGCTTCCTGGATCTCCTCGAATGAGAGGTCACAGTCTTTCCACGCGCCTCTCAAGGCACGCAGTCCCCCGTGAGCTTTCCTCTCCCCCGTTCTTTCCCGTTCCATGCACAGACGGAGTTTCCGGATCTCGTCCTCGATTCTCCTTAGCCGTGTTTCAAGAATCGCCGGGTTCATTATTCACACCTCGATCTCCTGATTGACTCGTCAAGATCGTAGCGCAGACCTCCTGCCTCTGTACGCTCTCCTGCTCACTCGTCCTCAAATTCTTCAGCGTCACGACGCCCTGGTTCACTTCGTCCTCGCCCAGGATCACCGCGTACTTCGCGCCGGTCCGGTTGGCTTCCTTCATTTGCGCCTTCATGCTGCGACCGGCGTAGTCGATGTCGGCGGCGACGCCTCCGGCTCGAAGCTCGTTCAGCACCGTGAGACCCACTTTCCGCGCCGCCTCACCCAGGGTGATGACAAAAGCGGTCAAGGACTCAGGTTGCGGGGTCGTCCGGTTCTCCGCCTCCATCGCCAGCAGCAGTCGCTCAACTCCACTGCCAAAGCCGACGCCCGGCGTCCCGCTGCCGCCGCACTCTTCGACCAGTCCATCGTAGCGCCCTCCGGACAGCACCGCGCTTTGAGCGCCCAGTCCGGCGTGTAAGAACTCGAACGCCGTCTTTGTGTAGTAGTCCAAACCTCGCACCAGCCGGCTGTCGAGGACATACTCGATGCCGTACAGGTCGAGGGTGTCCCGGCAACCTCGAAAGTGGTCGCCGCATTCCTCACACAGCGCCTCCAGAATCGGGGGTGCCTCTGCCGAAGCTTTGCGACATTCCTCCACCTTGCAGTCGAGGATCCGCAACGGATTCACCTCGTACCGGCGCTTGCAGTTGCCGCACATCCGATCAAGGGAGGGAGTGATGAAGTCTCGCAACCGTTGCAGGTACGCGGGTCGGCAGAGGGGGCAGCCGACGCTGTTCAGATGGATTTCCTCGCCGGTGATCCCCAAAGAACGCAGGTAGGTAACGCCGAGCTGAATCACTTCGGCATCCGCCGCCGGGTCGGTCGCGCCGAAGAGCTCAATGCCGCACTGGTGATGCTCGCGGAGCCTTCCCGACTGGGGTCGCTCATACCGGAAGATCGGCCCGACGTAACAAACTTTCGTGATCGGTCCCTGGGCGTACAGGGAGTGTTCGAGGAAGGCTCGCACGGTCGGTGCCGTCCCCTCCGGTCGCAGCGTCAACGAGTCGCCGCCGGGATCATCAAAGGTGTACATCTGCTTGTCTACAACGATCTCGGAGCTTTCGCCGATGCCGCGCAGAAGCAACCCGGTGTCCTCGAAAGTGGGCGTGCGGATTTCTCCATACCCGAACCTCCGGCAAACCTCCCGGAACTTCTTCTCCACAAACCGCCATTGGAAAGAAACCCCGGGCAGAACGTCGTGCGTTCCCCGGGGAGCCTGGAATCTCATATATTAACCCCGCCGTGCCTGGTCCTGACGGGTGTCATTCTATCGGAGATAAGCGAGGGGTGTCAAGGCGACGCAGGAACCGCGGACGGGGGTTCCTGCTCGAGGTGGGGGACACGTGTACGCCAGCCCAATCGGAAGCCACCGACGCTGACACACGCAAGGTAGATACCCAGCAATTGGCCGAAAACGGGAATGAGACATGCAGCACACAGCAACAAAGAACCCGCCGCTGCGGTCAAAGCGGGATTGTCGGCGCAACAGGTCTTTCCACCCAACAACAGGTGGCCTGCTTCTCTCGCGGCCCCTGCGAATCCCACCAGCAGACACCAGGTGTAGGCCACCAAGATCAGGATAGACAGCAGCGCGGCGGGTTTCGCGAAGACTGCGAATCCGAAGAGGCAAAGGACGGTGGTGGCAAGTCCCCACCAGAACGCAACGGCCCTCTGATGGGCAACGATTTCCCGCAGTCGTTCGGACAGG
>JACQGJ010000060.1 GCA_016199605.1 Armatimonadota bacterium
GCCTCCGTCCAAGGCCGCTTGGAGACAATCGTCTACACTCCTCCGCAACTGGTCAGCATCGGTCGGCAGGAAGAGCGCGGAAGGAGCTTTCGACTGCAAGACTTCCTTGTCCGTCGCAGCTCCCGGCGTCTATCTCCTCCACGTCTCCGCTCGTCTCCCGACCAGCAAGCCGGATCAAACCCAAGCGAGTCCATCTCGCCCACCATCGCCGCCAGGATCTCGTGTCCCGCCCCCCCGAGTCCTCCCGGAGGGAAAGAAGGAGGTGGTTGCCTCCGCGATCTTCACCGTAACTCGTCTTGGGCTGGTTGCCAAGGCAGACGCCTCCCAGGTCCTCGTCTCCGCCGTGGACTTGAAAGACGGAAAGCCCTTGCCCGGCGTCTCCCTCTGGGTATTCAACAACAAGACTCTCAAAGGTCAGGGCGCCACCGATGCCTCAGGAATCAGCCGAATCCCCTCGGTCTTTGACTCCAATCAAAACGACATCGTTGTGGCAGGAAGGCACGGTTCCTCGGTCGCCTTCGCCTGCGGGTATCTCTACGGCCCCCGTCAGGAACGCAGCCGCTCCTACCTCTACACGGACCGACCGGTCTACCGACCGGGACAGACGGTCTACTTCAAGGGCATCGTCCGTGAGATGCGACCCAGGGGAGGCTTTGAGGTTCCCGCTAAAGAACCGGTATCGGTGGAAATCCGAACACCGCAAGGGTACCCCTTGAAGAAAGAAGTCTTCCGCACTTCCGAGTACGGTTCCTTCAACGGCGAGGTGGAACTGCCATCGGAAGCCTCGGTGGGTTACTACTCCGTCGAAGGGAAAACGGGCGAGTTACACGTCTCCGGCGAATTCGAAGTCGCCGAATACCGGAAACCGGAATACCAGGTGACGGTGGAAACCGACAAAAAGCGATACGTGCGCGGTGAGACCCTCAACGCCACCGTCAATGCCTCTTACTATTTCGGTTCCCCGGTCCAAAACGCCCAGGTCGAGTGGACGGCTGTGGCCCAGGAGCGCTTGGGGACTCCCGAAGCAGCAACCGAATACGACTATCTTTACTCGCGCATCGACGAGGAGTCGTATGGCTACGGGGAAGTTATCGCCCAGGGCACCGCCGAGACCGACCCGGAAGGCCGTTGTGTGATCGAGATTCCTACGGACCAGAAGGAGCTTCCCTTGGCTGACCTCGACTTCACTGTCAGTGTCAACGTGACCGACGTCAGTCGCAAGCCAGCCACCGGAGAAGGGTCCGCTCTCGTCACCCGGGGCGATTTCTACCTAACGTTGAAGACAGACCAATGGATCTACCAGCCCAACCAAACGGTGAAGGCAACTCTCGCTGCCAAAGACTATGACGGCAAGCCGGTCCCAAACATCCCACTTCATCTGGACTGCCTCCGCAGCCTGAAGGGGAAGGAACTGAGCATAGGGACGAAGCAGACGACGACCGACTCGAACGGCAAGGCGATGTTCGCGTTCCACGCGGACAGGAATGGAAATTACCTGCTGCGAGTGGAGGCGACGGATTCCGCGGGAAGAAAGATCGACGCGGCAAACGCCGTGTGGGTCGCATCCGAATCCTTCTATGAGCCAGAGTTCAAGTATCCGGACCTGGAGGTGTTGCTCGACAAGAAGATGTACCAGGAGAAGGACATCGCGCGTCTGTTGATCAACACCACGGCCGCCGACGCTTCCGCGTTGTTGACAGTTGAAGGCATCAGAACTTTCGATTGGAGACCGATCCGGCTGAGGAAGGGAACGAACGTCCTGACGCTTCCCGTCAAACCGGAATGGGTGCCCAACGTCTTTGTCAACGTCACCCTCGAGTCCGGAAAGCGGAGCGTCATGCGTGAGGCGATGATGAAGGTGTCGCCGAGGGAGCACATCCTCCAAGTCAAAGTCGATCCTGACAAACCCACCTACCGTCCTCGCGACAGAGCGACCTTGACGGTGCAGACCCTCGATGCCAACAGTCGCCCTGTCGCTGCGGAGGTCTCGTTGGGCGTGGTAGATGAATCCATCTACGCGATTCGGTCCGAGGACCCGGAGGAGATCATCGGAAGTTTCTACGAGGTCCTGCGGAACCAGGTACAGACCTTCACTTCCTTCCCCGACGTCCAACTCGGTGGGGATGGCAAGGAGGCGGGGCAGCCTGTCCGCAAGTTTTTCCCGGACACAGCTCTCTGGGAACCGTCCATCATCACCAACGCACAGGGCCGCGCAACCGTGGAGATGACTGTACCCGACACGCTGGGCGCGTGGCGGGCCACGGCGAAGGCCCACACCCTCGACACCGCGGTGGGAGCTTCCACCCGGAAGTTTACCTGCCGCCAGGACTTGATGGTTCGCCTGGAGACGCCACGATTCCTCACAGAAGGAGACACAGCGGCTCTGTCGGCGGTGGTTCACAATGAAACCGACAAACCCCGGAAGGTGAAAGTAACGCTGACTGCCGAAGGATTGGCTCTCTCCGACGCCACCCCTCAGACCGTGGAGGCGCCTGCAGGGGGACTGGCGCGAGCGACCTGGCAGGCGACCGCGAAAGGCGAGGGGCGCGCGGTTGTAACTGTGCGCGCGGTCAGCGACTCCCGCTTGAGCGATGCCATGCAACTGACGCTGCCCATCTTGGGACACGGCGTTGAGCAGACCACCACCGTCAGCGGCGTGGCGGACAGGCAGGCGACTCCGACGATCGCTCTTCCTCCCAACGCAACGCTTGCCACCGCGCAACTGAAAGTAAGCCTGACTCCGACGCTGCTATCCGGTGTGCTCGGTTCGCTGGAGTACCTCGCCGGTTACCCTTACGGTTGCATCGAGCAAACAATGAGTCGCTTCTTGCCAGACATCATCGTCTATCGCTCTCTGACCCAGAGGCAGATCAAGAACAAGAGGCTTGCCGCCCAACTCCCCAAGATGGTGCAGAACGGTCTGACCCGCATCTATTCCATGCAGAATGACGACGGAGGCTGGGGATGGACGGAATACCTGTCTTCCGAGCCGTGGATGACGGCCTACGTTGTCTACGGCCTGACGCGCGCCCGACAGTCGGGCTTCGCAGTGGAACAGGGGGTCATCGACCGCGGACGCGGCTGTCTCAAAACGCTGCTCGCAGACAACAACTGGCCGGACGAAGTCGCATACGGCTACTACATCCTCGCCGCGTCGGGTGGGGAAAAATCCAACTTCCAGAAGCAGCGAAAGTTCCTGCAGCAGCATCTGAAGAAGCTGTCCAACTACGGCCTCGCGTGCTATGCCCTCGGCGCGGCGCAGGAGAAACGGAAGGCGGAAGCGCTGCCGCTGCTCGACACCTTGATGTCCCGACGAGTGGAAGCTGGAGACACCCTCCATTGGTCTTACGGCGATAGGACGGGCGGTGCCTCTGCTTATGCCAGCTTTCACTCGGATGTGGAGACCACCGCGATGATTCTGCGTCTCATGACCCATGTGCGCCCCTGGGATCCCCTGCTGCCCTCCGTTTCTCGGTGGTTCCTGTCAAAACGACAACGCGGCTACTGGTCTTCCACTAAAGACACTGCCATCGCCATCGATGGTCTCCTGGAATACACGGCGCTCACGGGAGAACTGACGCCTGATTACACAGTCACCCTTCGGTGCAACGGGAAGGCCGTCGACTCCCGTCGGTTTGGTCGTGAGAACGTGAACGAACCAGAGGCCATAATCACCATCGATAGCGCCGATCTGAAACCGGGGGACAACCCTCTGCAGATTACCAAGTCGGGCAGAGGGCAACTCTACTACTCGGCCTCCCTCAGCTTTCTCCTCAAGCAAGAGAACCTCGGCGCTGCAGCCAAGGGCCTGAATGTCGAACGGTCCTACGAGAGAGTCAGAATGAGACGCAACGAGAAGACCAAAATGGCGGAAATGGTGAGTGCCGGCCCGGCGAGTGATTGTCGATCCGGAGAGTTGCTGCGCATGACGGTAAGACTGAATTCGAAAGCCGCCTGCGACCATGTGCTTGTTGAATGCCCTTTGCCAGCCGGATGTGAGGTTGTGGAACGGCGCCCCGACCGGCACGGTGATGAAGAGTGGGATCACTGGTGGTCAGACATGACGGTTCATGATGAGAAAGTCTCCTTCCTCATCGACTCCCTTGACGCTGGCGCACATACCCTCACTTGCCTGCTGCGCGCCGAAATCCCCGGAGACTTCCACGTCATGCCAGTCACCGCCGCCTGCATGTACCTGCCGGAGGTTTCGGGCAGAAGCAGCGAGGCGAGGTTGAGGGTGGCAGGGGATCTTCAGCGATGACCAGACTCCCAAGACCGGCTCTTCTCATTGCTGCAGTTTGCGTCCTCTTTCTTGTCAGCGTCTCTGCGGTGAAAATACACGCTCCGCGATCCGTTTCCCGACAGCCGACACGAACTCGCAACCCGCCGTCGGCGTACGTGTGGGGTCGCTACAGCACCTCGCTATTCGGACGAACCTTCGCGCAACAACACAACATTGCGCTTGCCGCCTCCTTCCTCGACGAAGTGGTGTTGTCGCCCGGTGAAGTCTTCTCTTTCGCGGAGGTCGTCGGGCCGACCTCCCGGGACAGAGGGTACTGCAAAGCCAACGCAATCCGGGATGGCGAGTTGTCGCCCGAGTATGGTGGCGGCATTTGCCAGCTTTCTTCCACCGTCTATAACGCCGCTCTCCTGGCGAACCTGAAGATTGTTGAGCGCCACCGGCACCTGTGGCAGGTCCGTTCAGTTCCGCCGGGACTCGATGCGGCGGTCGCTTACGGCCACTATGACCTCAAGTTCCAGAATGACAGTCGCTACCCTCTTGTCCTGCACGTAGGCGTCGAAGGTGACCGCATGGTCGCCTCGCTCACCTGCTCGCAACCCAACTGGACCCGGGTCACGATCACTCGACGCTATACCGAAGTCGAGCGGAAAAATGAATGGGTGGTTCGCACTCCCTCGCTGGAACGCGGCGACCGAGAGGTTAGACGTCGAGGCAAGACGGGCTGCCGCGTGCTTGTAGAACGGATCGCAGAGACCGCCGGTCAGGAACCCAAAGCCGAAGTGGTGTCAGAGGACTACTATCCTGCGAGAGATCGGGTTGTTCTGGTAGGAATAGCGGAATGACCGAGGCGCCGGATTGCGGCGTGGACGGGACCGGCTCGTTCTTCACGCTCAGAGGGCTTACTCTGTCGGATCAAACCTGCGGTAGAGCGCTCCCGCCACGGCAAGGGTTAGGCCTGCCATCACGGCGGCGACGAATCCCCCGCCCGCTCCCACTACCCACCCCGGCATCCCGAGGGCCCAGAGGATCGCGCCAGTCCCGAAGGTCGGAGCCATCAGCATCGCAGACATGATCAACCCCGCGAAGCCTGCACTCATGTTCTGCACCGGATCCGTGGGATTCGGGAACATGGTTGCCAGACCCAGGTTCCCCGCGCTCAAGAGCAACATCATTGCTGGGAGAGCCAGTCCGATGGCAACGCAGAGTCGAGCGTCGATGGCCGGGACTGCCAGCGCCATCATCAACAACGATAGGCTGACTCCTACCGAGGTGCCGAGAGTCAGGGGCAGTGTTTGCGCCAGGGCCACCTGCCACGGCGGGATGGGCAGCGGCTTCAGCACGTTCGCCTGACGCAAGTCGGATCGTTGCAGGTTAAAGGTTGTCATACCAACGATCCAGCATACGTACAGGGCCAAGAGCGGAGCGAACTCGATTATCTTCTTGTCCGCCCAGGGCTTGCTCGCAAGGTACCTCAACCCGATCGCCGACAACACGGCGACGGCAAGGCAGAAGACCAGAGTGCGCGCTGGATTTCGCAGAGAGAGGGCGAGGCTCTTCCAGACCAACGACATGCTTCCGTAGCCAAAAGGCGCAAGACGGAACGAAGAGGTCTGTTGCTTGCGCGTCAGCATCCAGAGAGCCCGCGCGGCCTGCCAGTTGCCCGACCGGGTCGCTGCCCTGATCTGACTTCGCAAAAGGCTTACCCCAATCGTCGGCTCGTAGATGTTCTCCGGGCGACTCATCAAGACCCCGAAGGAGACCACAGCAAGCGATGCCAACCCGAGGATCTTCTGAAGTAGCACCGGAGGAAGCCCATTGAAAGGAGCCATGAGCGCCTCCCAGGTTGCGATAAGTGGGAACAGCAAGGCAGAAACCGTCGTGGAACGAAGGGCGTGTGTGAACCTTGGGAGCCACCCTCCTGCCGGAGTCTGCCCGAGCATCAGCAGCAAGATCAGCGTGACACATCCCGCAAAGGAAGCTTTGACCAGAAACGGCAGATAACGCATCCGTTCAGCATGAAAAGTGTAAAGGAAGTTGAACAGGTGGCTGACGTTCAGCAGGAACATGTAATAAAAAAACACTGCCCACGGAGAGAGCAGCAGAGCAGCCCTCGTGTGTTGAGCGCCACACAGGCGCGTTTGCGGCATGAGCCACAGGAAGACCAGTGCCACGGATCCGCCCAATTTCACGTAGTCCAGTGACAGCTTGAAAAGCAAGACCGTTCGCCGAGGCAGCGGAGAAGGGAAGAGAAAGTCCACTTCCGACGCGTTGAAGGCGAGCAGCCCTCCACGCAGTCCGCTATCGATCACGTGGTACGAAGTCCACAGGAGCACAAGGAAAAGTAACGGACCCAGATTTTCGCCCCTGCTCCCGGTGAATCCGGCCAAGGTCTCGCTTCGCGCACTCCCCACGGGTGCGAACAGGAGCGCCAGTTGGCCCGCCAGACCAAACAGGATCAACAGCACCGTAAGACCGGACACGATCAGTCGGACCGGTGACCGTGCCAGGTTGCGAAGCGAGTTCTTCAGTCTCTTAAGCTCAAGCCGAATCAGCAGGTCCAACCTGTTCTTGCTCCTCGGTCAGCGACAGAAAGATGTCTTCCAGAGATTTGTCCTCCCCCATGTTGGCCCGTTTGTGCAGGGCCCCCAGTGTGCCTTCCGTGACCATCGTCCCCTGGTTCAGGATGATGATGCGGTCGCATAGCTCCTCAGCGGTGGCCAGGATATGAGTACTGATGAGAACCGAGCGGCTTTCGGCTGTTGCCTCGGTCAGCAGCTCCTTCACTGCGCGTTGTCCCCGGGGGTCGATGCCGATCAACGGCTCATCCAACAAAATAACCGGGGGGTTGTGGACGAACGCGCAGGCAATCGCCAGCTTCTGTTTCATCCCTTTCGAGAGAGTCAGCACCAGCTCGTCGCGCTTCGCCGACAGATCGAACCGGTGGAGCAGCCTCTCTCCGCGGTCCCGGAACCCGTCGGTCTTGCCATAGGCTCGTGCGACGAACTCCAGGTGTTCCCAGAGGGTGAGCAAGTCGTAGGGGTTGGGTACTTCGGGAACGAAGCCGAGAGACCGTTTCGCCGATTCCTCCTGCGTGGAAAGGTCGTGGCCATTGATGGTGATGCGCCCGTCGGTCGCCTGCACGATGCCGGCAATGCAGCGCAGCACCGTCGTCTTTCCCGCGCCGTTCGGCCCCAGCAAGCCCACCATTTCACCGGCGGCAACGCGAAAGGAAAGCTTTTCGACGCCGCGCACGGTCCGATAGTATTTGGTCAGGTTTTCGACTGCCAGCACGAACGTTCCCTCCGATCGCAGGGGAATCACGGATCGTCCATCACAGATCGCGGGTCGGTTGCCACTACATCACAGTCACGGTGCTTCCCTTGCTCGACGCGGCGATCAGGTTTCCACCGATGCCTACCGCCGCCTCTACACGCAGCAGGTGATCGCCTTTCGCTGCCGTCTTGCTCGGGAACTGGAACTTGAGGATGGCCGACTCGCCGGGTTGCAGCTCCACGCGCCGCCAGGCCATCGGTATCTTGTACGTGTCATCGATCAGTTGCACGGTGATGATTTCCTCGTACTTACTTGCATTGGTCAGGGTCACGGTCGTGCGGAGAGGAGCTCCTGCCCTGAGCCGGGGAGGCACCTCAACTTTGTCGATGCGGACTTCGTGCAGCTCCGGCCGGAAGAACGCGGCGGAGACGTCAATGACGCCGCAGCCGTACTTCTCATCTCTGCCCACGGGGCCGTAGTCGCGAGCGTAGGCCGCCAGACATGCCTTCGCCTCCGCTGGCGACCATTTGCCATCCCGGTCCCGATCGAACGCACCGGGAGGGGTAGCAAGAATCAATGCCACTGCTCCGCTCACGTGCGGGCACGCCATGGAAGTGCCCCAGAAGGTCGCGAAACCTTTCCCCACGGTGGAGGTAATGAGGGTGCCTGGCGCGGCGAAATCGATCTCGGGACCATAGTTGGAGTAGCTTGCCACGTTTCCGTCCGGATTGAGCGCAGAAACGGCAATGGTCGAGGAATACTTTGCGGGGTACACGACCGAGCGCCTTCCGTCGTTCCCTGCCGCGGCAACCAGCAAGACCCCCGACGCTTCCGCAGCCGCGCACATCGCGGCGAGGGTTCGTGAGGGTTGGTGTGACCCGAGGCTCAGGGACACGATGCTCATTCTGTGGTCGACCGCCCATTCGATTCCGGCGCTCACATCGCTGTAGAAACCCCTTCCCTTGCGATCCATCACTCGAAGGGCGTACACCTCAACGTCCGGCGCGATCCCGACAACTCCCTTGCCATCATCCTTCGCCGCTATGATGCCGGCACAATGGGTTCCATGGCCGTGTTCGTCCCTCGGGTCATCGTCGGTGTCCACAAAATCGTACCCGCCTCTGTAACACCCTTTCAGGTCCGGGTGTCTGTAGTCGATGCCGGTGTCCACTACTGCGACACGTACCCCCTGACCTTTGTTGCCACTTCGATTCACTTCCGGGGCGCCTGTTGCCTGAACGCCCCACGGAACAACGTCTCTCCTGCGTTCCGCGGCGGACTGAATCGCTGCAGCCTGGGCGTCCTCTTCCACGTAGGCAACCCCTACCTGCCGTGAAAGCTCATCGAGTCGTTCCTGTGGAACTTCCGCCGCCACCGCTGGGATCAAGTGGTAGCGATATCGAACCTTTGCCCCGAGCTTTTCCCACTCGACCGGCTTTTCTCCGCGTGTCCCGACCAGCACGCGTCGGACTCCCGGCCCCGCCTGCGTCAGAGCGCAGCAGCTTACCAGCAGAGCAATCAGCAAGGCACCGGCATTCAGTTTCATTTTTGCCATCTTAGTTCCCCCGTCCGTCATGATTTCTCTCAGTTTGTCCCTCGTCACATTGTTTTTCGACAACTCTTGTACTTTTCCTCCATCCTTATTATCATGCCTGCCGGTTGTCGGTATGTCAGCAGGAGCAACGATGAATTCTGTCGCCTGCCTTCCCTCAACTGAAAGCTGCTCTGGCTGTATCCATACGTGGTAGGGACTTCCCCGGTTGTTGGGCCGAGAGACAGTGACATGTAATGAGAGGGGGCGTTTCCATCATGCGAGGTACAGTCAAGTGGTTCAATGAAGAGAAAGGCTATGGGTTCATTGAGCAGGCCGAAGGTGGCGAAGACGCCTTTGTCTGCCACGAGGAGATCATAGGCGACGACGACAGTTGTCGTTTCTTCGGTAACCGTTGCCTGAACGAAGGCGCGGAGGTCGAGTTTGATGTCGTGCTTAGTCCCAGGGGCCCTTGGGCCGCCAACGTCCGTTTAGTCAAACACGTCCGTTCGGTTGAATAGCAGAACCTCGTATACCCACCGCCCCCCACGGGGCGACTGAATAGCAGCAGGTTGAAACACGATCCCCGCAATCACACTGTTCCAGTCGAACTCGGAAGGCTGCCCTCTTCCCGCTTCCTTTCCCTTTGTCCGTGTTTGTCTGCGTTCATCTGCGGTTGTAGTATTGGAGTTTGCCCGAAAAGTCCTTTCCTGCTACCGGGGGAATGGGTTGATCATCATCCACCACTACGTCTATTCTCAGGTTTCGGGCCAGTGGCAGTGGATGCTAATCCGCCCGCGGCTCTTCGGATCGGGTCTGAATGCCCTATGACAGTTGACACATGCTGTCGTGTGCATTATCTATTCTGATGTCGCCAACCTCGTAGC
>JACQGJ010000094.1 GCA_016199605.1 Armatimonadota bacterium
GACAGCCCGAGACAGCCGACGCGCTTCGGATCCACCTCCGGTCGAGTCAGCAGGTAGTCGGTGACTCGGCAGTCGTCGTGGGCGATGACGCCCGACCAGGTTGCTCCTGCGGTAAACAACGACCGCCCCAGCAATTCCTCGTGCAGCCACGAGCGGCGGCTGAAGGCGAGCACGTCATCCTCGGTCAGATCGGCGGAGCGTTCTTTGAACCGCGGCGGGTCGCCGTCCAGGGTCAGACGCCGTTCGCCCCAATGCAACATGTCGGAGGCGACGACCACAAACCCCGCCTTCGCGAATTCATCCCCGAAGCTCCGACCACCGTAATGTTGTTTGAACTTCGCAAGAGCGGGGTGTTCCTCCTCAGTGCCGATCACTTTCTCCGTGCCCCACAGGTAGAACCCGCCATGGTCGTGCAACGCGACGATTCCCGGTCCGGGAAGAATGGCATCTTTCGGGATGAGAACATAAACGGGAATCCTCGTTTCAGGGCTGAGGCTGATCATCACTCGTTCGCGGATGAACGAGCCGCGATCCACTCGCTCCACCACCTCCGGACAGAAGTCACACACCGGTGGCTCGTAAGCCATCAACTCTCGTAGCCTCGCCCGCGCCTGCCGCTGCCACGCCCCAAGGTCGGTAAACTCGTCCCGCAGGAAGCTCATCCTCGCCTCGCAGCGAGAGGAGATGGCCTCGACCAGCGGACAGTGACTCCCGAGATCAGGGAGGGGGGAGGATTGGAGGTCGGGGAAATCGGAGATTGCCATTGCAGTTCCTCTCACCTGTGTGTGGGTGGAAGATTGGTTTCTGGATGTCGTATCCGTTGTCTTGTTGCGACGAGCGAACCCACCCATCCACCCAGCAGCAAACAGGTGAAGAATGTCGTCACAGCAATGAGCACGCGAATCGTTACCTTCGGTTGAACCCACAAAAGAACAGACATAGACGCTTCCGTGATACCGGTAGGTGTCTGCAGAGCAGAAAACCCGTGAGTCCTCCACACAGGAAGGCGCCGAGATCAAGAAGTAGATTGGTGAGCACCATGTCCATACTCATGCAACAGTCGCCTCGATTGCCATTGGTTCAGGTTTCAACTCGAAGCATTCCCGCATCTCCGACTCCAGTCGTTCTCATTCCGTGAGCCATCCCTTGGATTGCGCTCTGTAGCTCTCTGGAGTCAGCTTGCGGCGTTCGTGCGCGAGCATAGCCTCGATTTACCTGCACCCGCGCCTGAGCAGCCATCATTGCTGAATCGTCTGTAATCACAGTAGGTGCGCCGAATCTCGGCTGTCGCTGGCTCATGTGTTCGGTACCACAATGAACCCGAACATCATAAAGTGGTGATCGAAGGTAAACACCTCGTCCGCCCTGGCTGCTTTCGCGAGCACGACGCTTGTGCAATCTGTGAACGACAGGACTTGATCCTCATACTTACGGAACAGTGCCTCAGCTTCTTTGATAACGTCATGGTTTACCTCAAGCACCGTCAGCGATCCCTCGGTCTCTGCCTGTCGAATCAGGTCCAGAAAGGCGACAGCAGCCGCGTGAGTGGCATCGTAGCGGATACGAGTGACTGTCTCGTCCAGGACGAAATCGGAAGTGAGCAAATGTGCTCGTCTCTCTATCAGCTCCTCGTAGTGCACGACAGCAATGTCATGATACTGATCGGCCTCCACGAGGAGGGCGATCCATGCTCCTGTGTCCACGATGCATTTCATGGTCGGTCTTTCCGGTAAAGGTATTCATCGTGGTTCACTGAGCCGTCTGATCTTCCTTCCTTTACCAAGCCCACCAACTGGCGGAGCGGAGCATACGCCTCTTCGGAAAGAGATTCTTCCTCGCGAACCGTATGAAGAACCACCTCCACCTTTTCACCACTCTTGAGCTGCAACTTCTCCCGAGTCATTTGAGGCAACGAAAGATGCCCGTCTCCGAGGACCTCGCCTATGTAAGTCGCCGATGCCATGGTTTACCTCTCCTCCTCGACGGTGATTGTAACACTGACAAACGGTTCTCTCAATAGAAAAGGACAGACACAAGGAACGCAAGGCGGCTACTGGCTGAACATCTGAGCTCCTGTGTTGGCGACCTCGGCACTACTGCTGCAATCATCGTTACCATCGTGTATAATACAGCCGCACTTCGTGTGCATCGATCTGTGGTCCTGGAATGGTTTGAGCTCGTCCAACCAGAGGACATAAGGTGTTACTTCCACTATCCGTTGTTCCGCTTCGTCCGTGATGAGGATGCAAATCCCATCACGAACTTCGATGACTCCCTGGCTTCCGGCGACGCGGAGGCAGATGTCGCCGGTGAGCCTAACAGCAACACTTGCAGCGGTTCGAGTTTCTCCGGTTCGGCAACGCGCTTCCCTGTCAGCAGATCCCGAAAACCGGCCACGCTCTGGTTGAAGCTGACTTCAACCGGAACCTTGTTCATGTTGATGACGTAGATCAACCGTGTCCCGGAGGCTGTTTCGGCAGACCGCATTTCCACACCGTGTGGAGCGCCACTGGCATTGACCTTCACGCGCAACGAACGCGACACACCGGCCCGGTCGAGCAGCGCCTCGCCCAACTGATGATAGACGCCCAAGTCCTGTCCGGCGGGAAGGAACACAAAACGGCCCTTCCCCATCGCCGCCACACGAACCGACATCCCGCCGAGAGTCTGTGGGTCTCCTTTCGGCAGCGCGACAGGCAGCGGCTGGTTGGCGTCGTTCTTCTGCAGTCCGTCGCCGACGACCAGCAACGTGCCGCCTTCCTTCACCCAGTCGACAATGGCCTCCGCAGCTCTCTCGGTCACGTGTGAAGTCTGGGGAAGCACCAGCAGCTTCACGCCGCGCAGGCCCTCCCGCTGCACCGTTCGCTCGGTCACGAAGCCGACCTTGGTGTCGAGGAAGAAGAGTCCTTCATAGGCCGAGCGCAACTCTTCGAGGTGGCGCGGGTTGTAGGCAACGGAGGTCATGGAGTGGAGGATGGCAACCTGCGCCGGGGCGCGCTGGAACGCGAGAATCGGTTCCGCCAAACGTCGCAGGTCGAGAGCGGTGCGCGCGGTTGCTTCCATCACCCGCGGTTGAAAGGTCAGCATCGAGTCAATCCCGTCCCGCCGCTCGAAGACCCACACGTTCCCGGCCGACAGGCCGTGGAAGTAAGCCTGCATCAACGCAGCGCGGATGTATTCCGGAGGATACTGCTGCTGCGTATTGACGAGGTGCAACTCCGGGTCGTAGTTCGGATGGTCAGGCCGGAAGGCTTTCAACATGTCCTGCACCATGGCGAACCCCGTGATGCTGGTCATGGCCCAGCGATTGCCTCCGTACTCCAAAGCCGCGGTGTCGCACCCGTTGATGTCCAGGACCTGGCACAAGGCTTCCATGTCCACGCCGTTGGAGAAGTCGGAAGAATCGTCCCACGACAGCAGCGAAGGATACGCCGTCACCAGCGCCTTTGGGTCTTCCTTTCGTACCAGCGCTGCCAGCCATGCTGTCCAGTCCGTAAGCAAGCGTTGGTTGCAGACACCGCGGTCATACCAGGCCACCGGGGAATCCACTTTCGACGCAACCCCGGGGTCATCGAAGCTGGCGAAGTTCGTCCCCCAAGCAGCGTTCAGGCGGTCAATGGTTTGGTATTTCGTTTTGAGAAACTCACGGAAGGCCTGCTGGTCTCTCGCGTCGGCAGAGAGCGAGTGGCCACTCTCACCCCACAGCACGTAGGCGGCAGTCGCCCAATGTCGTTTAGCGACGCGGGCAACAGTGGTCAGGTACTTCTCCTGGAAAGCTCGAAGGTCCTGATCGAAGGTGGACAGTCCGCTCCAGCTTCCCGTGGTCTTCGCATTCGGGTGGTGCTCGAAAAACTTCTCCGCCACCTGCTGACACGCCAGCATCCGGCTGTAGGCGCAGCCCGACTCATCGCCGTAGAGATAGCCCCAGTCGAGTCCGTCCATCATGGCTTTGTCCGGTTGGGGAGAGTCGTCGGGGAAAAGCGAGAACGGCGAGACGATGCTGTCCTCGGAGCAATTGATGCCGAGACGCGCCAGCCGCCGTGTTCCACCCCACACCTGCCACCAGCCGCAGAAACCGAGCAGCATCGCCGGTCGGTCGCCCGTCCAGAACGCGCCGTCACGAACCGTGAGCCGCTCCTTCGTCAGAGGAGGAACAGCGAAATCCAGCTCCGGGTGCGAGAGCAACTTGTCCATCTCCGCCTGCGCCTCGGTGAGCATCTTCTCCAACTCACCCAGCACTTGCTCGACTCGCTGGTACTTCTTCCCCTTCAAGTCCTCGGCAGTGAAGGTCACGAACTCCGCCGCGGTGGCGAGCGTCGCCTGCGGATAGTGTAGCCGACGGACTTGCTTCTGCGTTTCTGTGAGTTTCAGCCACAGCGCCTCTTGCCTGGCCTTCACTGCGTCGAGTCGCTGAGTCAGTCGGGTCACATCAAAACGGAAGAACTCCGTGGACGCTTCGGCGAGGGTCTTGCGTTTGCCGTGGAGGCTCACCTTGACGCGGTATGTTCCGCTGCCAAGGTTCTTGAGCGGAAGAGTGAAGTCGAACTGCTGAGACCCGGCAGCGACCTTCACGTCTCTGACTACGCTCTCGACCTTCCCGCCGTCGCTCGTGACACTCCACCCCACCTGTGTCTTGGATAAGGTCACGGGTGACTGCACGTGCGCCGTGAAGGTGGCCTCGTCGCGGTTTGAGAAATCGCTTTCGCCTGCGATCCACACCAGCACTTCTGTTGACTTCGGGCGCGAGTTCACCAGTGTCAACTCACCGAAGGCGCCGGGGTCCTTCGCCCCCGCAATGCCAGGCGTCCATTCCATCCATGCGCGCATCGGCTGACCGCCGTCGTTGTCGTTGATGGTGAGCGCCATCCCACAGTGGGGTTGGCGAGGCGAGAACGGCAGCAACTCCTTCCACGGGATTGCGACTTCGTAGGTGAGGGTGTGTTGCTTCCCATCGGGCTTGACGAAGACGTCCACCGTCGAGACGTCGCCGAGAGGCAGATTGTTGCCCGTCTGCCAGCGGAAGGCGCGACCTTTGCCCCCGGCGAGGCCGAACCCGTATTCGTAGTCATTGTCATCGTAGCCCGCGCCGCGGGCATCGTGAGCGGCGTCGAAGGCCATCTGAATTGCATCGAACTTCCACAGGTCGGAAAGCTGGGAGGTATCGTCGAGAAACCGGAACTCGTTGTCGTGGACGAGAGCGGCGAAGTAGAGCGCCTTGTCGTCCCAGGCCCACTTGCACACGGCACTGAGGTCGGCAGTTCCGCCGTAGGTCGCCGACCGTGCGTGTTCTGCCCCGAGCTGAACACCCGGAACTTGCTTCCACTCATCGAGCGTACCGTCAATCTTCGGCGGGGTGGGGAAACGCGGGGCGAGGACCTGCTTCACCCACGTTGGGTCGGGATCACGAATCGCCTTCATGCTGACCGGGACAAGCTTCACC
>JACQGJ010000083.1 GCA_016199605.1 Armatimonadota bacterium
ACGTGCGATGAATCGCACTACTACAAACGCTATTTTCGGAGGAGCAAAGGCACGAAGTCGCGAAGGATTCCAAAAGTCTGACTGCAAGTTGCGCCTTTGCAGCTTTGCGACTTGGCGTTTAATGATGGATACCCCAAACCCGCAGATTCCCAAGTATGCCACCGTCACCGTCGCCATGTTCGTCCGCGCCTTGGTCCTCGGCGTTGCGGCGTTGGTGTTCACGACCATGTGGATGCTCCGTACCGAGCTGGTGAATGGGCGCTATATCTCCGGCGGCGTCCCGCCCATGCCTGCGTTAGGGACGTTACTGTTGCTCACCCTCCTCAGTCCGATCCTTCGTCGAGTCCATCCGAAGCTTGGGCTTTCACGGGCGGAGATTCTACTCGTCTATTCCTTTCTTCTCGTGTCGGTGGCCTTGCTGGGGGCCTACATGGCGCGCGCCTTCCTGCCGCATCTGACTGCCCTCTTCTACTTTGCCAGTCCTGAGAACAAGTTCCGCGCGCTGTGGCCGCACTTCCCGACATGGTTGACCATCACGGACCAGGAACTTCTCCGGCAGTGCTATGAAGGCCAACACCATGGGAAGGTGCCCTGGGCTGTCTGGCTGCGCCCGCTTGGGTTTTGGATGATCTTCTTCGTCGTTCTCTTCTTCACCGTGATGTGCTTCATCACCCTCGTGCGCAGGCAGTGGGTCGAGCGCGAGCGGCTGATGTTTCCGCTCCTGTCGCTTCCTCTCCAGATGACTGATGGGGTGGACAGCCCCGGGTCCTCAACCGTGGCCGCATTCTTCAGGAATCCGCTGATGTGGTTGGGCTTTTCCATCGCCGCCGTCCACAACCTGATCAACATCGCCCATGCCTTCAATACCTCCTTGCCGGCCCTCGGTTTCTACTACGACGTGGGCCGGTTCTTCACGGAACGCCCCCTCAGCAGCGTCCAGCCGCTGCTCTTCTTCTTCATGCCCGAGGCGGTCGGGTTCGGCTATTTCATGTCGCTGGAGATTTCGTTTTCCGTCTGGTTCTTCTACTTTCTTAACAAAGCCGTTGCCGTTGGCGCGACGGGCATCGGCTACGAGAAGGCCGGGTTTCCGTTTCTACAGGAACAGAGTGCGGGAGGCTACGTCGCCCTCGGACTGATCCTCGTCTGGCGGGCACGTCACCAGTTGCGCGATTGCCTGCGCCGGGCTTTCCTCAATGATCGGAGCGTGGAGGACTCGCGCGAACCCCTCTCCTATCGCGTCGCGGTGTTCGGTGCGCTGGCGGGATCTGCTTTCATCCTCTTGTGGATGAACGCGGCGGGGTTGCCCTTCGCCCTTGGAATTCCCTACTTCGTCATCCTGCTCCTCTTCACCCTCGTGTATGCGCGCATTCGCGCGGAGACGGGAGCGCCGTTTGAGTTCCTGTATCCGTATGGACTCCCCAAGGCGATGATTCTCAATGCCACTGGAACTTCGGCGGTTGTCGGTCTGGGGGGGCTGAACGCCCTCACTGCTTTCTCCGCCTTTGCCTGGTTGTCGCGGCACCACTTCATGGAGATGATGGGAGCCTATCAGCTTGACAACTTCCAGATGGGCGCCTCGGTCAGGGTTAAGCCTCGGGTGATGACCATCATGCTGATTCTCGGCGTCGTGGCTGGATTGACGTGCGCCTTTTGGTGTCACCTGTCGGCCTACTACGACTACGGACAACTCAACATGGAAGGCAACACCGCGGGTGACTATCGCACTCACGTCGCCATGCTGGAGTATGAAGAGACAGCGAAAGCCGTTCAAACTCCTTTGCCCGCCGACCCGTCCAAGACCTTGGCCTCCGGGGCGGGGTTCGTCGTCGCCGCGCTGCTTGTGCTCCTGCGCACAATCTGGTTGCAGTTTCCCCTGCACCCCTTGGGTTACGTTATGGGCACGGCCTACGGCAGTCATACTCCCTTCTGGGGGCCGTTCCTCACGGTCTGGGCTGTGAAAGGGCTGATCCTCCGGCTCGGAGGGCTGGGGCTCTACAAGCGTCTCATGCCGGTGTTCCTGGGACTGATTCTCGGCCACTACTTCCTGGCGGGCATCGTCTGGCCGGCGTGGAGCTTGTTCATACCGGAGGCGGTGTCGAGGAATTATCACTTATGGTTTGGTTAGCGGGAATGTCTGGAAACCTTGTAACCGTTGCATGTTTCATGGCCCTTGCAGTCGGGGCTCTTTGTGCCTCTGCCCGGACCGACTCCTCGCGGAAGTCGGCACGCTTCACTGTCATCCCTCCGGGGCCGGTGACAGACAAGATTCGGGTGGAGATGCGTGTGGCGATCCCGAACGAAAGCCTTGATGAACGGAGTTACGAGGTCGCGTTTTACTGTGACAAGGTCACCTCCAATCAACCCCTCGGGCGCGTTTTCGTCATGTCGAGTCCTGGCGGCTTCGCCCTTGCGAGGATGTGGTGGAACACCGCGGGTCACTCAGGGAGACACAAGTTGATTGCCCGTGTGCGCCCGTCTCCGCTCGAGCCGGGATCACGCCCTCCAACTCAAGCCCTCACGTGGCCGCTCGAAGTAGTGGCCTCCACGACTCGCGCGCTTCCGCTGCTGCAAGGCGGGTGGCTCGAGCCGCTGGGTCTCAGCAACTCGGTTTACGCTCGCGATCGTGACATGGAGGAGCAAGACCTCCGAGATCTGCTCGACGCAATGAAAAGGTTGCGCATGTCGGTCCTCCTGGTCCCCTATGTCGAGTACCAGGGGTACTGGTTCTACCCCTCGGGCATACGCTTCCATGATGGAGACGCGGGGGAGAGGGTTGAGAGCCAGTACTTTGATTTTGATGTCGTTGAGACGGTCCTGTCTCAGGCAGAGAAACACGATATGCACGTGTTCCTCGGGTTGGGCCGCAGCGGCGACGTCGACTTGCTGTGGGAGTTCGATAAAGCCGACTGGAAGGAACGCAATCAGCACGCGGTCGATATTGCCACGAGCATCGCCAAGGAGTTGTGGGAGCGCTACGGTCATTACCGTTCGTTCTACGGCTGGTATCTAACGCACGAGATGAATGACCTGAAGCGGTCCTCCGCGTACTACGATCCCGTCGCTGACTTCTGCCACTCACTTTCTCCGGACAAACCGGTGCTGGTTGCGCCAGCGGGAACGCCAATCATCAACAAGGAAAGTCTTGCAGCAAGCCACGTGGACATTTTCTGCTATCAGGATGCAGTCGGCGCGGGCTACGTGCCTTACCAGTATACTTACATACCGGAGAGCCGGATCGCCATCCTCGACGAGGTCTTCAGAGGATACCGACGACTGCACGAAGGAACGGACAAACATTTATGGGGCGACCTGGAGATCTGGGAGATGGACGGGAGCAAAGGTTACGG
>JACQGJ010000086.1 GCA_016199605.1 Armatimonadota bacterium
GCAGACACGCTGATACCGTCACCCACCTCTGGCAACACCAAGGTCGAAGCGCGCGCTTGGGAATACCTGGCATTCCCGAGCCTTCATGCACAGGTGGGTATTGGGTATTTCCACTTCGAGTTCTGAAGTCGTTATCTGGCATTTCGGAACACCTGCTCCAACTCCTCGATCACTTCGCGCGCGAGCCGCAAGAGGGACTGCCGGTCCTCGTTGCCGCCGGTGGATGGTGCGAAACGTGCGAACTCCGCCCGCCGAAGACACTCGGCGACTTTCTCGACGGAGGCTTCGGAAGCCGATACCGTGGCGAGACGCTGCGACACCGAATCCGCCGATACGGCCGTTACCGGAACGTTCAGACGCGAGGCAAGGTATTCCGTCAGTGCACGGGACAGGGCGGCATAGAACTCCTCGATTTTCCCCTCCCTACTCCTGCTCTCCGCTTCTCGGAGCCACTTCCGCGCTGCCTGCGAACCTCGCACGTTGCGCTGCAACGTCTCATCCCGCTGGAACCGCTCGGTCTTGCGACGGTAAACGACCGCGCCAATCAAGGAAAATACGCCAGCGAAGTGCAGTCCCAGATACCACGGGTTGCGCCACGGTGGACTCGATGTTGTGACAAGGGTCGAACGGTCGCCCTTGATGTAACGGATATCCTCTCGCAGCAGACGCGCTTGCTGCGTGCCGGAGAATCCGGAAACCGGATTAGTTCCGCTGGCAGGCGGCCCGGGCAAGACTGTCAGGGACAGCGGTTCACTTCTGACTACGATGTACTTCCCTGTCGAAGGGATGAACACTGGAAGTGTAACGGTCCCCAGGTTAACGGTTCCTGACTTGTCCGGGACTAACACGTACTCAAAGGTCTTGGAACCTGTGATGGTCATCCCCCGGGTTGACGGAGCCTCCTTTTGTGAAGAGGGGAAGAACCGGAATCCTGCAGGATTCGGAACGATGAGATCCCGGACCGAAGAGACATTTCCTTTTCCCGAAACGGTAGCTGTCAGCGCGACCGCTTCCCCCCTTTTGACCTGCGTCTTGTCCAAATGCGCTGCGAGCTTGAAGTCTCCAACCGCCCCGGCAAAGCCCGCAGGTCTTCCAGCCTGAGGTAGATCGTTGACTTGGATGGTGACTGTGTTGGTGTTAACAGTCTGGGGCGCGCCCCAGACCCCGAAGGAAAAGGTGAGGCTTGCGGGTCCGAGGGAGAACTTCCCGGGCTTCACAGCAAACAGGGCCGACGGCACGCGCTCAACCACACAAGGCTGCCCCGCCACTTTTGTCTGAGAAGCCGAGGGCTGGGGAAGCTTGTTGACGAGGAATCCAGTAATCTGTGGTGGCGAGTAGCGCGCGTCCGTGATGTTCCCTTGATGCTGAACCTGGAAAGCCAGGGTGATTTGTTGGTTGACGTATGCCTGCCGTGGCTCGGCGAGCAACTTCACGATGGGGACTGGCTCAGACCCTCCTTTCCTTTCCTCCTCGGGAAACGGGAAGGAGGGGAAACCCGACCCGGGAGCGGGAGCAGTCCTCGACCTTCCCCCGGAGACGACGGTGACTTGCAGGGACTCCGACCGGTAAGTCTTCCCTCCGCTCCGCACCGTCGCGGGGCCGAGGGCGAACTTCCCTGTCCTCTTTGGATGGAGTTGGTAGGTTCTCTGCTGGGAGGAGGAGACCCGTCCGTTGACAATGCTGATGTTGTTCCCGGAGGAAGAACCCGCGACCTCAAAACCACCGAGACCCGCCACCTTGAGACTATCAGCATCGACCCCGGAAAGCGTCACGGTGAGACCCAGGACGTCATTCAGACCCACCTGATCCGTATCCACGGAGATGTGAACCGAGGGGGTTTCAGCATGGAGCGGGAGGACGAACAGGAGGGGCAGAAGTGAGAGTATGGCCAGAGGTGCTATCGTGTGGCACCGGTAACCCGAGGCCCAGAACCCACCTTCCACCTTTATGCTGAACGCGGCCATCTTCACCTTCACCAATCTTTGTCCACCGGATACTCGCCTGGCTGTTGCATCATCTTCGAGGCCCTCTTGCGTGTGTCCTTCTCTTGTTGAGCAATCGCCTGGAGCAAGCGGCGGGCGTCCTCCGCAGACATCGCAGCCTTCTTGCCGTGGGGCTGTTGTCCTTTCTTGGTGGCCTGTGCCTGCTTCTTTTCGGCAGACGATTGCTTTCCCTTGTCCTGCTGGTCTTGCTGCTTCTTCCCTTGTTGAGCTTGGCTGCTTGATTGCTGCTGTTGCCGTTGCTGCTGCTGCTGCTGCTGGTTCTGCTTCTTCTGTTGTTTCTGCGCCATCTCCTTCAGCTTCCTTCGCGCCAACTCGAGGTTGAACTTGGTGTCGGCGTCCTTTGGGTTGAGCTGCAGACTCTTCTTGTAGGATTCTATCGCCTTCACAAGGTCATTTGCGCGGAAGTGACAATTGCCGATGTTGTAGTAGGCTTGAGCCTGTAGCGAGGCGTCCTCTGAGTTGATCGCCTGCTCGAAGGAGTTGATGGCTTTGTCGTACTTCCTCTGACGATAGAGCACCGTGCCAAGGTTGTAAGGAGGCACACCTCCGGTTGGGTCTTCTCTCTGCGCGGCCCGGTAGTGTTTCATAGCCTCGCCATATTCCTTCCCGACGTAAGCGTGATTGCCCTCAACCGTCGCCAGATACGAACCGAGTCGACCGCCTCCAATCCACGACAGAGAAGGGAACCACGCAATAGCAGCCAGGGCGGCCAGACCCTTCATCCCCGAGTCACCTCCCGGTATCGCCTTTCACTGACAAGTCTTTCAATGAACAAGAGACAGAAAGCAGCCAGCAGGAGAACTTGAAATCTGTCTTCATACTGGGAGAACTTACGCGTCAGCAGCTCTTTCTCCTCCAGTTTGGAGACTTCACGGTAGACGCGATCCAACTCCAGGCGCGCAGAAGTCGCATGATAGTATTTCCCGTTGGTCGCGAGCGCGATCTTCTGGAGAGTCGTTTCATCCAGCTTACTGAGAACGATGTTCCCTTCCCGATCTTTCCTATATCCGGCGGGGCGCCCTTGCTCATCGAGTTGGGGAACCGGCTCTCCTTCGGTGGAGCCGACACCGATGGTGTAGATGCGCACTCCCTGTTTTGCCGCCTCCTTGGCCGCGTCGACGGGCTTGGTGTCATGGTCTTCCCCGTCCGTTACCAGAATCAGCACCTTGTATTTCCGCTCCTGCTGAGAAAAGGCCTTCGTCGCCGTGCGGATCGCCTCCCCAATCGCCGTCCCAGGCTGCGGGATCAGACCGGGCTCGATGTCATCGAGGAACATGCGGGCGGCGCCGTAGTCCAGTGTCAGGGGACACTCGACAAAGGCATTGCCCGCGAAGGCGACGAGACCGAGGCGGTCTCCCTGCAACCGATCCGTCAGTGCAGCCACTTCCTGCTTGGCCGCCTCGAGGCGACTGGGCTTCAGGTCCTGGGCCAACATGGAGTTTGACACATCCATCGCGATGAGAAGGTCCACTCCCTTGCGCTTCACGGTTTCGAGACGCGTGCCCAATTGCGGGCGAGCCAGGGCGACTACCATTGAAGTCGCCGCGCCGACCAGCATAGCGGTCTTCAACCTCCGCCGCTTCGGGTTCAGGGAAGCCGCCATTCGCTGGACCACTTCCAAGCTCCCCAGCGTCTTCAGGGCCGCCAGACGTCTGTGAGCGCCGAGGATCCAAGCGGCAATCATGGCCGCCACGGCCCAGAGGAAGATAAGCATCATGGAATCAGCGAAACGAATCATGTATCTCAAATCTCAAGGCAGTTTCAGCCACACCGTCTGACTCAGGATGAACTCAGCTCCCAGTAACAACAAAGCCGGCAGCAGGAAGATCGGGAACAACTCGCGGTATTTCTGGTACTCGTTGACCTTGAAGCGAGTCTTCTCCATTCTCCAGATCTCTTTGTAGATCTTCTGAAGCGCGGTTCTGTCCGTAGCCATGAAGAACCTGCCTCCCGTCGTTGAGGAGATCTCCTTCAGCGATTTTTCGTCCACCTTGGTGACTACACGTGCATACTGCCGCCCAAACAGAGGGTGGTCATAGGGCATCAAAGCGCCTTCAGGAGACCCGACCCCGATCGCATGGATACGGATGCCAAAGGCTGTCGCCGCTTGTGCCGCGGTGAGTGGGTCAATCATACCTGCGTTGTTCTCCCCATCCGTCAACAGTACGATGACTTTGCTTCTGGCTGCCGAGTCTTTCAGTCGGTCCGTGCTGGTGGCGATCGCCATACCAATCGCCGTGCTGTCCTCGATCAGTCCGATATCCACCTTTTCGAGGAAGTTCAGCAGGACACCGTAGTCAAGAGTGAGAGGGCACTGGGTAAAGCTCTGCTTGGCGAAAACCACCAGACCCACCCGATCATTCTGTAGACCCCTGACAAAATTGCCGACGACTTCTTTTGCCACTGCAACTCGATTCTTGGGTTTGAAGTCTTCGGCTCCCATGCTCGAGGAGATATCGAGCGCCAGCATAATGTCAATGCCCTCGGTAGTGATCTCGTCCAATCGCTTCTCCGATTGCGGACGCGCCAGAGCGATTGCCAGTAGAAGGAGGGCCGCGGTTCGCATCATCCCAAGGGTCCATGCTCTCCTCCGGGCGCGGGGCGAAGATCCGCTCATTGGAGTCAGGTCGGAGAAACGCAGGGCAGCCCTTCCGGCGGCAGCCCTTCCGGGCCATCGCCACGACAAGAGAACTGCCGCGACGGCAATCAGGCCGAGGATCGGATCAGCCAGGCGCATCTGTCACCTCAGCTTCAATCGCTTCCACAGCAGCTCTCATTGCGGCGATCCTTGAAGCGCTGTTGAGCACAAGGAGGCGCACTTCTTCTATCCCCACTGATCCGCGCTCAACAGGAGGCAACAGCTTGGCGAACTTCACCAGATCGCACAGATTCAGCAGGGACACAGCGAGTTGCCTTTCCTCACCCTCGAAATTCGCCAGGTGAAGCCTGTCCACAATCTCTCCCGTAGTGGACTCCAGCGCGGGAATTTCGAACTGTCGCTCAAGAAATCTCCGCAGTATCTCCGACAGCCGCGTGTAGAATTCCTTCACCTGACCTGACTCCAGGAGACCGGAGCTGGCCAGGCTCTCCAGAGCGGTGACTGCCTCGCTGTCTGGCGGAACTGGAGGGTCCACCGAAATGGTTTGCTCCAGCCGTTCACTACTGCGGCGACGGAACAGCAGCAGCAGGCCCACTGCCAGGGCGACCAGCGCCACAACAGAAAGGATCAGCCACCAGAAGTCCCACGCAGTCAATTTGACCGAACCGGGCGGCTTGAGGTCCTTGAGGTCGGCCTGCTCGCTGGGCTTCACGCTTTCGACCGTGATCTCCACCGGCTGTGAGGCAAGAGCGCCGGCTTTGCCGTCGACCTCGTAAACCACTGAGACGGGAGGCACAGTGAACTGTCCAGTGTCGTAAGCAGCAATGACGAACTCGACCGTCCACCGTCGTCCCGTCTTGGTTCGTGAACGGTGGACACTGTAGTCCCGGATCTCAAAAGATCCGAGGTTCGCGCCCAAATCGGGAGGCGTCACTTTAGTCTTGTCGTCCGACTCGATGGTTAGCGTATACTTGATCGGGTCCCCCACGGTCACCCGACTGCGAACCACCGAAGAGCGAACGGCAAGGCCGGCGGGATTCTTGATTCCGGATCTTTCGAGGTTTCTGATTTGCGGGCCCGCCGGACTCTGCCCAAATGCCACGACGGCCAGGCAGGCCAGGAGACAGACAGTCACGCCGCCACTGAGGGCCCGGTCCGCAATCGCAAATCGCAAATCAAAAATAAGAAACTCCTTCACTGTCCGCTCCCCGACACAATCTTGTCCGTGAAGAGTTTCACGTCCTGAGCCTTGAGCTGCTCCAGCACCAACTGCTGGTACTGCTGCTGCCCCCGGGCACGAAGCAAATCCTGTCCGACTTCCAGCTTGGCAGCCTCGAAGGCTTTCGTCCCGATCACTTTGCCGTCCTTGACCACGGCATACTTTTGCTTGTGGGTTTCGTAATACTTCCGTAATTCCTCTTCACTCGGTGCGGCTTTCATTGCGATCTTTTCTTCCAGCAGCTTCTGGACCATGAGGGATTTCCTTGCTTCTTCGACTGCTCGGTTTACCTCCGGGCTCGCATCGTAGCCTTTTCTTCTGGCGGCGTCGGCCAGCAACTCCGTGACCACGTACTCCTGCACAAACTTGATCATATCTTCGGGTTTGGATATCTTGCTGCGAAGGGCTGGAGGCAGTTGGTTCAGTCTCGCCTCTACCTCTCCAAGCGTAATCTCCCGCTCTCCGACTTTCGCCACCACGGGGCCGTTCGCCTTGGCTCCCTGCCTCGGTTTGAGCGCAACCGATTGCTCCATCTCGACCTGGGCGTCGAGGGACTTGCCCATACCCTCCAGACATTGAACGATCTTCTTCTCGGCGTCTTTCCCGAGGTCCGACTGCGGAGCGAGTTGCCTCACTTTCTCGAATCGGGCAAGAGCGTTGGGGAGGTCTCTCAGGTTCTCCAGGTAGACTGTAGCAAGCAGATAATTGAGGCGCACTCGCTCGGAACGGGAGAGTCCTGGGGATAGCAGCGCCTCTTTGTAGGCCTCGGTGGCCTGAGAGTAAAGCTCACGGTTCATTAGGAGATCGGCGTATTCCTCAGTTTCGCGGAGACTGTCCCCCCGCAGGCCGCGGGTCAAAGGGACCTCGCGGAACAACACCAGTACAGTAATCAGAAGGACTGCGTAACCCCCCCACAGAACCATGGCTTTCGCCTTCGCGCCTCGCTCTGGTTTCACTGAAGTATCCATCCCTGCTCCCTCGCTCTGTCGTGTTCCGCGGCTGAAGAACAACCTTCGCTCTCCACCGGCCCCGCTTCCCGTACTCCATCACTCAAAACTGGTCTCATCGGAACCTCCTCGCCCTCTCCCGGAAGAATCGTATCAGTGGCTCCAAGTAAGACTCACCGGTGGTAAGGTCGACGAAATCCACCTTCATCGAGCGAAAGAGACGTCGGCGTTCCCTTTCTCTCTCACCCACGTTCAGGTCGAAGCGTTGACGGACCTCCGGGTCGCGCGTGTCCGCGACGAAGGTCTGACCGGTTTCGGCGTCTTCCCACTCGATGAAGCAGTTGATCTTTGGCATTGCTCGCTCCGAAGGGTCCTGGATGGTGAGAGCGATCACATCGTGTCTGCGCTGGGAGACACGCAGCGCCTTGTCAAATCCAGTCGTGCTGAAATCGGAGACGAGGAAGACCACGGCGTGTCTTCTCACCACACCATTCAGGAACTCCAGAGCGCCGGAGATGTGCGTGCCCTTCTCTTCAGGTTGAAACTCCAACAGATCCCGAATGACCCTCAGAACGTGCTTGCGGCCCTTCTTCGGGGGCACGAACTTCTCGACGCGGTTCGTGAAGATAATCAGCCCGACCTTGTCGTTGTTCTTGGTCGCCGAAAAAGCCAGCAGAGCGCAGATCTCAGTCGCCACATCGCGCTTCATCTGTGCAAGCCCAAAATCAATGGAGCGGCTCGCATCGACCACCAGCATCACAGTCAGCTCGCGCTCTTCCTGGTACTTGCGGACGTACGGACGCCGCATCCGGGCCGTCACCTTCCAGTCGATGGTCCGCACATCATCTCCAGGCTGGTACTCGCGAACCTCTGAGAACTCCAGCCCGTGCCCCTTGAACACGCTCTCGTACTCGCCCGCAAACACATCGTTCACGAACTTGCTCGTGCGAATCTCGATACGTCGAACTTTCCTGAGAATTTCCTGAGGGATCATGGTGAAGGGTTGCCTCGCCAGTCCGAGCCCCTCCCACACGGTCGCGGCCCGGGTTACTCACATTCCCTGCTATGGCACTTCCAGCGTATCCAAAATCGTGCGGAGGACCTGTTCGGAGGTGAGATCTTCCGCTTCCGCCTCGTAGGTCAGAATGACTCGATGGCGGAGCACGTCGGGAGCGATTGAGCGAACATCCTCGGGCGTGACGTAACCCCGGCGACGCAGGAACGCATAGGCTTTGCTGGCGAGTGTGAGGTAGATGGTCGCCCTGGGCGAGGCCCCCCATTCGATGGCGTTGGCCAGGTCCTTGAACCCGAACTTCTCCGGCTCACGGGTCGCGAAGACGATGTCGAGGATATAGTTCTCAATCTTCTCATCCATATACACCTCGCGGACCGTCTTGCGGGCCCGGAGGACGTCGGCGGGAGAAACGATTCGGTCGGCGTGGGGTTGCTCCTGCTTGGTCATTCGGCGGAGGATCTCCTGCTCTTCCTGACGGCTCGGATAGCCCACGTTCAGCTTCAGCATGAACCGGTCAACCTGGGCTTCCGGCAGGGGATAGGTCCCCTCCTGCTCGATGGGGTTCTGCGTCGCAAGCACCAGGAAGGGATCCTCCAAAAGATAGGTCTGGTCGCCGATCGTGACCTGCCGCTCTTGCATCGCCTCGAGCATCGCGCTCTGCACTTTAGCCGGCGCACGGTTCACTTCATCCGCCAAGACGAGGTTGGAGAAGATGGGGCCTTTGCGCGGCTCGAAGGTTGCCTCGCGGTCGTTGTAGATCATCGTACCGATGAGGTCACCCGGCAGGAGGTCAGGCGTAAACTGCAACCGCTGGAACTTCGTCTGGAGGCAGTCGGAAAGCGTCTTCACCGTCAGGGTCTTCGCCAGGCCGGGCACTCCTTCCAGGAGGATGTGGCCGTCTGCCAGCAGCCCGACAAGGAGTCGCTCAACCATGTAGGTCTGGCCAACGATCACTTTCCCCATCTCACGGAGGAGGTCTTCGACGAACGCGCTCTCCTCGTTGATGCGCTGGTGCAGCGCCTCGATGTCGGTGTATTCTTTCCGTGCTTCTCCCTCACTCATTCTTTTCTTCCTTCTCCTCAGTGATCTTGTTCATCAGATATCCCATCACCCTCCGCACGCTACGCCATGCCTCCGCAAGCTCATCCCGTGGAGGGTCGTAGTTCGCAAACTTGATACGGTCCGCCAGTGCCAGGATTTCGTGCACGTGCGTGACCATCTCCTCTGGGGCTTCCGGGTGGATCAACTCACTCGTCACGGTCCCAGGCGTGGCCGTCTTCAGCAATGCGCCCAAGCGGAGGGCGATAGCCTTTCGCATCACCTGCGTCGCCTGAACGAAGAGCGATCTTTGAAGCTCCTGAGTTCCCGACGCTGTCTCGATCTCCAGCCACTCCCGGCGAAGGTCCTCGACGGGCGACACCTTCGTTTCCTCCGCGTCTTCTTCCGAGGTCTCTTCCCCCGAAGCGTTTCTCTTGAGCAGGAAAGCCAGGAGTCCCACAAGCGCGAAAGCGACGAAAACCAGGATGCCGAGCCTGACCCACAGCGGCGCCCCGACTTCTTCCGCGGCAAGAACCTTCAGGCTCAGCCGGTTGGTCGTGAGAGTTTGCAGGGAGGTCTCGCCTTTCACACGATACGCGACGGAGACAGGCTGCACGTAGGCCATACCCATGCCCTGGGGCTTCAGACGGAACTCATACCGGCGAATCGTTCGCGGCTGCGAGCCTGCCACTGTTGCCTCGTTCGAGGTTCGACTCGCGGTCACGGTGGCATTGTCGAATTTCGGATCGGGTGGCGCAGGGACTTCAACCTCGTCCGTCGCCCCGTTCCATCGCACGGTGAGGGTGAGCCACGCGGTTTGGTTGAGGGGCACGGACTCGCGATTCAGTCGGGCCTCCACTTCAACCCTCCCACCGGTTTGACTGCAAGCCGGTCCGCTCGCCAGCATCACCGCCATGCACACCGCCGGGAACCAGCGACTGACGGGAAACAGTTTTGTCGTCACCGGTTTGTCCTCACCCCAAAGGTCCTGCATTTCCGCCTGCCCGTAGAAACAAAAAAGCATGTCATGACACCCGGACCGACTGCGCGGCATCCAACATGCTGACAGGCATTTTAGCATTGGCGACATGGTTATTCAAGGAGTCGTTGATTCTGGTGATACCCTCATCAGGATCCGTTCCGCCATGAATTGCCATGACTCCCTCAGGCTGCTATACTCTCACCCCGCACGTCTTGGGAACAACACACTCAATTCCGGGTTTAACAGGAGATGACGATGACACCTCGTGAGTAGCCTTGCAGCCATTCAGTTTACCGGACCCGACCGGCGCCCGATCCACCACTATTGTTTCCCCGGCGCCATCTCGCGGCACGGGCAGAAGCTGCTCGACTTGGGTGAGAGATATCCCGATGATCTCGGAAATGCCAACATCAAAGCCAACACCGTGCCTGCGTTGCAGGAGAATGAGGACGTCGATGATGTGGTGGAGTGGCAGGGAGGGTGGGGGACGGTCTGGCGAAGGTTGAGAGGCTATACCTCGGGGGAGGTCCTGCACCCGGCGATTCCCGACTGGGCCGCATGGAGAACCTACCAGTTCCCTCCTTTGCCCCCGGACGAGCACTTTGAGCAGTTCGCAGCGGATGTGCAACACCGCCTCCCTGAGGAGTTCGTCAATGGAGGCGGCGGGGAATCCTTCCAGCACATGCAGCACCTGCGCGGGCCGGATAACTACTACATGGACCTCGCGGAAGACAACGAGGGAGTCAACGAGCTCGCGGACCGGAGGTCCCCTACGAGAACATCGAGGCGCTGCACTCGTCGTTCTACGTTACGGGAAGTATCCCCTGTCGTGGCTGTGAAGCGGCCCTGCCGGGAACAAACCTTCCCTCCCTGAGTGAGACACCCCCATCGATATACCTGCCTTTGTGCTATAATCGACCCATTCAAAAACCGAAGGCATCTGAATATGGACCATCCCATCTTATGCTTCTGCGTTCTCGCACTTGCGGCGTCTGTCTGCTCAACGAGTATTGCCGCCCCACCCAAGAAGGTAGACGCCGTCGATTTCGTCCAACGCACTCTCTACCACTCCCCCGAGACCCCGGGTTACACTTCCTGGGTGGGCCTGTGGCAAATGCCCGATGGGAAACTCCGCTGTGATTTCAACGAGCTAACCGGCCCGAAGGTGAGCCCTGTTTCGAGCGTACCTGTCCTTGAGTCGGCAGACGGAGGAGCGACTTGGACCCGCCTGCCTGCCATTAACCCCACCGTGGTTCTTGAACGGAAGTCAGGCTACTACCAATACGGGAAGGGATCAAACCGGGGTCTGGTGGTGCTGCCGGAGGGGACGATGGTCCGACCGGTTTGCCTTCCTGACGCCGAGATGACTCAGGAAACCGCTGGGTACGTGGAGCGGTCCACGGATGGCGGGAAAACCTGGGGGAAGAAGATATACGTCCTGCCTCTCAAAGAATACCAGGTGCTGGCCATGCTCATCAGGCGCCTGCGCGATGGCAGGCTGGTCCTGTTTGCCGCCGGATGGAAACGCAATGACGGTACACCCGGCGCGTTTGTAGTCCCGTGGACGACTCGCTCGCTGGGTGGGCTGACAAAGATGATGTTCGTTTCCTCGGACAAGGGCAAGACCTGGAGCAAGCCGATTGTGATAATGCCTACAGAGGTCGGGGCATGCGAGGAGAGCGATTTCTGTGAACTGCCAAACGGCGACCTGTTCTGGGTCCACCGCGTAACGCATTTCCCCGACCACTCGACCGACAGAGTTCAGACTCCATTTGCACTGAAGATGGGGCCGAATCCTCCGCAGTCATATTGGTATCAGGACCGCATGCAGAGCATCGTGCACAAGCGCGGCAAAACATTCGTTGCGGGCGAGTGCGAGCCTGCCAGTCTTCCGCACAGCGGCTACCCGATGGTGATGCACACACAAGAGAACATCATCCTGCACCTTGCTACAGACGGCATGAACTGGACCGCCGACCGTGGCAAGACATGGACCCGCCTGGATGTTCCCGGAACGCCTTACTATCCCAGGGCTCTGCAGTTGAAGGACGGCACCATATTAGTCGTCGGCCACATCGGCTCCGATGACAACTACGGAACGATGGATCAGAGCATCGTCCAGCAGACCTTCCGGCTACGCGTCACGAAATAGACCGACACGGCGACACACAAAAGGGAGATGTCAGAATGGATATGCGGCAATTCCTGGGATTCACGCCAATCTGAAAGGGGAAACACTCACAATGGACGACCTGACTAAGCTGCGCTCGCAGTTGGCCGAAATGACGACTGAACTGGAGGAACTGTACAAGCCTGACGAGAATGGCGGGTACGCGCCGGACTTTACCCAGAAGTGCGACAAACTGCGGGCCAGTATGAGGGAGCTGGAAAAACGGATCGCAATACTTGACCCCGGAGCCTTCGCATCGAATTATCGCTATGAGCTTCCTCCCGAAACCAACGCCCCGAAAGGCTCTCACTCTCTTATCGCGGTGACGGGGGACCGCACCTGCGCAAGAAACAGCGAACAGGCAGTGATAGAGTTGAAGGATGGCCGCCTGCTGCTGGGCTGGTCGGAGTTTTACGAGGGGGCAGGAGATGACTGGGCGCCGTCGCGCATTGCCCAGAAGTTTAGCTCGGATGGAGGGGTTACGTGGTCCCAAACGAGTACGCTTCTTGAGAATGAAGGCAAGCAGGGCACCATGGAGGTGGATTTTCTGCGGATGCCCAGTGGTGATATTTGTCTGTTCTACTGCCGGAAGAACTCCAATGATGACCTCAGAGTCATGATGCGCAAAAGCAAGGACGACGGCAAGACCTGGGGCGAATCCAGGAGGATATCCGACTGGCACGGCTACGTTGGGACAACCAACGACCGCTCCATACTTACCTCCAAAGGGCGGATCATCCTGCCGTTCTGGTATTCGGTGAACGACGCGTTCATGGAACCGTGGTACTCCGTCTGCCAGGTGTTCTACTCGGACGACGCGGGCGACACCTGGGGCATCTCAAGGCCGGCGCTCTCCGCGCCGTATTCCTCCGGCGGGTCCTCTGAGCCTGCCGTGGTTGAGCTTTCTGACGGCAGCATCCTGATGTTCATGCGGAACACAAGCGGCAGGATATGGCAGTCGGTTTCGAGCGACGGGGGCGTAAGATGGGAGCGTCCGACACCCACGGACCTGGCCGCCAGCGGCTCACCAATCTGCATGAAACGGATTCCCGGGAGAACCGACATCATGGTCATTTGGAGCCAGTGCTCCAAGGCGGAACTTGAGTGGGATTACGTCCGCAATCGCCTTTCCTGCGCTATCAGCAGCGACGATGGCAAGACATGGGGACATTTCAAGAACCTCGAGTCGCTGGATGATGTCGCGCAGGTTCACCCCACACCTGTTGGCGATACCCCGAAATGTAACATCGTCATCTGGGGCAGCCCTATGCCGCCCTCCGGCCCGCTCAACTGCTCCTACCCCTCGCTTACATTCGTTGGGAATAAAGCGATCATCTGCTATGACTTCCCCACGGGCTACTGTGGAATCAAGATGCGGATTCTGCCCATAAGCTGGTTCTATGATGACAGCGCGCCCTCACTTCGGACCCTCTACCCCGATGGTCGCACGGACAGGGACCTGTACGAGTTAACACAGACCAGTTCTTCGCCGAAGGCTTATGGGAATACGTAGAAGAGGAGAACCACGCCGTGCCGAAACTGTATGGTTTGTTGGAGCCGTTCACGCAGGCCGAGTACAAGAAGCTGCACGAGGCTACGCTGTCTATCCTGGACAGGGTAGGGCTCTACGTCGACCACGGCGAGGTGCTTGAGCGCGCCAGGGCCTCAGGGGCGACGGTGGATTTCGACAGGAAGGTCGTGAAGTTCCCCGGCGATCTGGTTGAGAGCAACCTCAAAAACTGCAAGAACTCCCTCGACCACCGACCCCGACCGGAGATGATGAAGTTCAGTTGCGATGGTGGCTCGGGCTTCGTTCACGACTACGCTACCGGCCAACGCCGCGACGCAACTGTCGCCGATCTACAGGACTTCTGCCGACTCCTGGACGCGCTGGAAAACATCGATGAGACCAGTTTTCCTCTGTTTCCTCGCGAGACCCACTACGCGATGTTGGACCTGGTCATCAATCGCCACACCTGGGCAAACACGTTCAAAGGCGGAGGCGGAGGGCTTTCCCGCAACGGCTGCGTGTGCTTCAACATCACCCCGATAGCCACGGA
>JACQGJ010000087.1 GCA_016199605.1 Armatimonadota bacterium
ACGTTATACTCAAATCTGATGCTTCAACATTGTTGCTAAGTGCAGCCTTTCGTAAGTTCGTTCCGGGAATGTCATTGCGAACGGATTGGTCCTGCGCCTTGGGCAGGCGCAATCCCCCCCATAAACGAGATGCGCCCGGGGGATTGCTTCACTCCGTTCGCAATGACAACTCGGAAGGCATTTGTGAAACGCCGTACTAAGCGTGGGCTTGAGTCTGTTCCTCTAACCTGGGCAAGCAGCGCTTTGGCAGGTGTCTGGAGCCTTCGTGAATGCGACAGATGATCTCCGCCAGCTTTTGCGAGTCATGCCGAACAAGATCGTCGTCGACGATGAGATTTTCTAAAATCGGCCAAATGCCCAGCTTTGACACGCGGTCTCGGTCAGGCTTCACGAACTCCGCTCCTTCTTCCCGGTACTTCGCGAGCGCGGCCTCCGAGGGTCTCCGATGGTTCACGATCGCATAATCCACGATACCGTGGCCCACGTGCTGGACCAGTGCCTCGAGGTGATCGGAGGCATTGACGTACCCCAGGGTCTCCTTCGGTTGAGTCATCACGTTGCACACAAAGATTCTGGTCGCCGTGGAGAACCGCACTGCCTCGCGAATCTCACCCACAAGGAGATTTGGCAGAATACTGCTGAAGAGGCTTCCCGGTCCAATCACCAGAACTTCCGCTTCCCGTATCGCCTCGATGGCCTCCGGTAAGGCCCGAAGATGGGTTGGCTCCAAAAAGGCCCGGCGTATGGGCGACGGCGCTGAGTTGACCTGCACCTGCCCTCGCACGACCGCGTCGTTTTCCAGCTCTGCACACAGGATAACATTCTCCAGAGTAGCCGGAAGTACTTGCCCACGAATTGCCAGCACCTTGCTGGTTTCTTTGACAGCGCGGTCAAAATCGCCGGTGATGTCAGTCATCGCCGCAATCAGGAGGTTCCCGAAGGAATGGCCATCCAGCCCTTCTCCCATGCCGTTAAAGCGGTATTGAAACAACTCCTGCATCCTCTGCTCGACCTCCGAAAGAGCGACCAGGCAGTTCCGTATGTCTCCGGGGGGAGGAAACCCCAGTTGCCGCAGACGACCGGAGCTTCCGCCATCGTCGGCTACGGTGACAATCGCGGTAACGTTGCTGGTGTATTCCTTCAGCCCGCGAAGCACGGAAGGCAGCCCGGTGCCTCCCCCCAGGGCGACGACCCGAGGCCCCTGCTCCAGTTGTCGCTTCCGGTAAATCACGTCGATAAGCGGTCGTGAGTTACTGGGGGACAGCGCGGTGGTGATCGAGCGTACTGCACCGCGAAAGCCGACCACAACCAACAGGGCTCCCACCGCGACAATGATGGAGCCGGTAAAGAGCGGAGAAACGTACCGCCGGGTGAACTGGTAGACGAGGTCAGCGATATAGAAATGGGGGTCGAAGTCAGGCACGTCGAAGGCAACTCCAGCCCCCAGTCCCAGCACGACAACTCCCGCGCCGAACAGGAGCAACCAACGTTTCACCTTCAGCCCGGGAGTGAGCCACTTGGAGCTTCTCCGGAAGGCTCGTACCGCCCAGGATAGAGAGAGCGGGGAGGCGACTGTCTGAGGCCGCTCTTCGGATGAGTTGCTTCGCGAATTCACGTGATTTTTTGAACTCCCCTCCTCACGGGGCCGATCAGGCTCACAGCAACGCGAGTTCCTCGACAGGCTCTTCGGTCCGCTGCAGCAGTCGCTCGCCCTTCCTGATGATATCGCGATGCTGGATGAGGCAGCGCAGGTTCTGCTGTTGGAGGTGCGTGTACAACTCATTCGCGATGACGACCGAACGGTGGCGTCCTCCCGTACATCCTACTCCAATCGTTAGATAGGCTTTCCCTTCTTCCAGGTACCGAGGGACCGAAAAGTCCATCAAGTCATAGAGACGCTTCAGGTACTCCAGTGAGTCAGGCTCCTTCAGCACATACTGAATCACCCCTCGATCCGTTCCGTTCAAGTGGCCCAGATCCTTCACATAATTTGGATTCACAAGGAATCGCACGTCGAAAACCAGATCCGCATCGTGCGGGATGCCGTACTTGAAGCCGAAGGAGATGACCTTGATGATCATCTCGTTCAACTCATCCGTGTCGAGGAAGAATCGGAGAATCTCCTCACGCAGTTCCCTGGGAGTGGCATCCGTCGTGTCGATGATCTTATCCGCTCGTTCGCGGATCTCCCACAACTCCTCCCGTTCGGCCCGGATACACTCCAGCAGGTCGCCCAATTCATCGGCGAGTGGGTGTCGGCGACGGGTCTCCTTGAACCGCGTGACCAAGGCTTGATCGTCGGCGTCCAGGAACAGAATGCGGTAGCGAGCGCCCATCACCTGCAAAGTCGCCAGAGCGTCGAAAAGCTCCGGGAAGAACTCTCCACCGCGTACGTCACTCACAAGGACTACTCGATCGATCTCCCCTTTGGATCGTTGACACAATTCCGCGAAGGTGGGGATGAGTGCTGAGGGCAGGTTGTCCACGCAGAAGAAGCCGAGGTCTTCGAACTGGTGGCTTGCCAGCGTCTTTCCAGCGCCGGAAAGCCCGGTGATGATGACAAATTGCAGCGGCTGATCGCTCATGCGGGATCCTTTCGCGATCCGCAGAGACCTAACCTGCTCTTCCGCGGAACGCCGTTGGAATTATACCGGAATCGAGTGGGCCTGACAATGCGCCCTGACCTGTGTGCCTTGAGGAGCGGCGCTCTTGTGTCCGGTGCGCGGCCGCGCATGAATCCAGTGGATCGAAAGGCCACTGGAGAGACCTGTCACAGAGTCAGGTGTCCGTAGATCAGGTCAGCCTCGACTCTTCGGGAGAGGCGCGGAGAAGCGGCGATTCTGCATATCCGGTGTGAAGGAGTGGGGGAGAGTCTATCTTGATCTCCCCGTCCTGTCAGTGACATTTTGCTCAGAAACTACCCGGTTATGGGGAAGTTGGCAGGAAGGGGCGAGCAGGTGTTATCCCCAGAGGACGCCGTGGATTGGCGGCCCGAGGCCTGTTTTTTCCACGAGGAGACGTGATCCTGCTTGCAAACCCCAAAGTCGGCGAATATAATGACTTGCGGTTTGATGCTTCACGCTCGGCATGAAGCCCCTTTGCCAACAGGGAGCTACGGACTCAGTTGGACACCTCGTCAGCGACAGTAAACCCGCAAGGCTCTGTCGCTTCCCGACCACCCCAGTCAGGTGTTTTCAGAAATCGGCAGTGAGCCGGAGCGCACGACAGCAGCAGTTTCAGCAACTATCGTCTTGAAGGGAGCAGCGATCATGTCCACCAACTCCTCCGGCGCGAGGTACGTCTTTGTGACAGGCGGGGTTGTATCCTCCATCGGCAAAGGCATTACCACCGCTTGCCTGGGTCGGCTGCTGAAGAACCGGGGGTTCAAGGTTTCCATGCAGAAGATCGACCCCTACATCAACGTCGATGCCGGCACAATGAACCCTCACCAGCATGGTGAGGTGTTTGTGACAGAAGACGGAGCGGAAACCGACCTGGACCTCGGGCACTACGAGCGGTTTGTCGATATCAACCTCAATCGGAACTCCAACGTCACGACAGGCACCGTGTACGGAGCGGTCATCTCAAAGGAGCGTCGTGGCAACTATCTCGGTCAAACGGTACAGGTCATTCCTCATGTCACCGACGAGATCAAGCAGCGGATACGAGCGCACGCGGACGAGCAGAACGCTGACGTGGCGATTGTGGAGATCGGCGGCACGGTGGGCGACATCGAAAGCCTTCCCTTTCTTGAAGCGATTCGTCAAATGAAGATTGACGAGGGCACGGGAAACACGATGTATATTCACGTGACTCTCATTCCCTACGTCGGTCCTCGTCGGGAAATGAAAACCAAGCCGACTCAGCACAGTGTTCGTGAGTTGCGCAATATAGGCATCCAACCGGACATCCTCATCTGCCGCACCAAGTTACCCATGACGGACGAGATGAGACGAAAGGTCGCTCTCTTCTGTGACACCCCGACTGACGCCATCATCGAAGGTCTCGACACCGAGACCCTCTATGAGTTGCCTCTGATATTTGAGAATCAGAACCTTGCCCACCTCGTCTTGCGGAGGTTGGGCATCGACAACTGTCCCCCGGACCTCAGCGAGTGGGAGAAGCTCGTTTGCGCGATGAAGAACCCGACCTCCTCCTGTTCCATCGGTATGGTGGGGAAGTACATGGAGCTTCACGACGCCTACATCAGCATTGCTGAATCGCTGAAACATGGTGGGATCGAGAACCGGGCAGAGGTCAACATCGAGTGGATCGATTCTGAAACCATCAGCTCCGATACCGTCGAAGAGCGGTTGGGGCACCTCGACGGTATCCTCATTCCCGGCGGATTCGGACATCGAGGAATCGAAGGCAAAGTTGAAGCCATTCAGTTCGCTCGAGAAAAGAGGGTGCCTTTCCTCGGGTTGTGCCTCGGTCTGCAATGCTCCGTCATCGAGTTCTCTCGTCACGTCTGCGGTTTGTCGCAGGCCAACAGCTCTGAGTTCGACGAGCGAACCCCCGATGCCGTGATAGACATTTTAGATGAACAGAAAGGGATCGAAGATAAGGGGGGAACGATGCGGTTGGGGGCCTATCCCTGCAAGTTGTCGTCCGGCTCCCTCGCTGCGCGGATGTATGGCGTGGAGCTCGTGTACGAGCGACATCGCCACCGCTACGAGGTCAATCCCAAATACCACGATCTGCTTCGCAGCCACGGTATGGTCCTGAGCGGTCTGTCCCCAGACGAACGGTTGGTCGAGATCATTGAGTTGCCAGACCATCCTTTCTATATGGCGACGCAGTTCCATCCCGAGTTCAAGTCCCGCCCCAACCGCGCTCATCCGTTTTTCAGGGAGTTCGTGAAGGCTGCCATTTCGCCACACTGACGGCCTCCCAGGGAACCGTACAAACATGCCCAGCGCCCTTAGAACTCGTGCCACAATTAAGCCGCGCCCATTCTCAGCCGTGGCTGCGGCATCTCTGGCAACCAGATCCAAAAACCGCGGAGTTGTTGGACGAGTTCTTAAAGGTATTGCGCGGTCGATCTCCGATGCCTGGCTGTTTCGCCTCACGGCCCCGGGAAAGGTCATGCTGTTGTGCCTCGTCGCTGCATGGACTGTAGGGGTCACGACAGCTCGCATTCCTGTATACCACCTGGTATGCGCCCTCGGGTTCGTCTTTCTGGGTGACCTCCTGTGCGGGTTTCTGTTGCGAGGCCGGGTCGATCTTCACGGCCGCCTTCCAGACAGAATGATGGCGGGCGAGGCGGCTGTTGCGGAGTTCACTCTCGAAAGTAAGACCAAACGAAGCGGCCATGACGTCGGGCTTTGCTTCCTCAGCAGATGTGCCTCCCTCCAACAAACCGACCGTGACATGACTCTGCGACAACTGCCCCCCCGCGCTTCGGGGAGGATCATGCTGCGCATCGAGGCGCCCCGCAGAGGTCTTATCTCGCCACCGGACCTGCACGTATGTTCCGCCTTTCCCCTTAACTTGTGGAGGAACTCGATGGGGCGATTCCGCTCGCGACCGGTCTTGGTGCTTCCTTGCTTCCATCCCTTGATCAGCATCGACGTCCCGATGGGGAGACGGTATCAACCCGGCGGCGTCTCGCTCACCTCCAACATAGGGGAGTCACCCGAGTACATTGGCAATCGGGAGTACCGCCCCGGAGACCCGACTCGTTGGATTGATTTTCGCTCGTGGGCAAGACTTGCTCGGCCTGTGGTGAAGGAATACCAGGAAGAGTACTACTGTCGCATCGCCCTGGTGCTCGACACCTTCATCCAGCCCGGGCGCAGACGAGCGCCGGCAGGCTTCCCCGAGCTTGAGGCTGCCATCTCACTTGCAGCCGCAGTCGCTGACACTTTGAGCCGTGAGGAGTATCTCATCGACCTGTTTGCGGCGGGGCCGGACCTCTACGTCTTCCGCGCCGGACGCAGCATCGCCCATTTTGAAAACATCCTCGAGATCCTTGCCTGTGTTGACGCTTGCAGGTCAAATCCTTTCGACTCGATAGCGCCTGCCCTCGTCGATGAACTGGTCAACATCACTGCGGTTATCTTTGTGCTCCTCGATTGGGACGAGACGCGGGCGAGGTTCGTCCGCCAGGCAGTGGAAGCGGGTTGCAGCGCAAAGGTGGTGATCGTGCGTCAGGGCGACGCCTCCGAAAGCTTTGCCGAGGCGGAAGACTGGGCCGGCGCCATCACTCCTCTGACTCCTGACGAAATCAGTCAGGGAGCGGTAGAGACTTTGTAGATGCCGATCGGGGGGCGTAGGCAGATTCCACCATGAAACGTCTGATTGCTTGTCTGATGATCTGCGTTGAGGCGGCCGCGTTCTGGAATCTCTCCCGCACTGATCTTGCGCTCGCGGTGGCGTTCCCCCTGGCGCTTGCCCATCTTGCTCCGCGACTCCGGGTGAAGCTCCAATGGCAGCGCGAAGCCATTTACTCCCTCACGTTGGTTTTCCCTTTCCTGCTCATGTATCGGTTGTCGCCGGGATCACCGAGCGATCCCATGGGTTTGGTGGATTACCGGTTCACCTACTACATGACCGTATACTTCGTTCTTCTGCAAATCCTTCAATTCTTCCTGAGGAGAGCCGAGGAATTGCCGATATACATGCCGCTGTATGGAGCCCTGGCGATGACATGCGCGGGGAACGTGATGGCCACTCCTCAACAGGACCGCTCTTACCAACTGTTCGCGACGCTCTTCACGGTCCTGGCTGCGACCTACCTTCTCTCGTTTCGGCCTCCTTCAGCGAAGTCACCCGTAAAGTCCTCCGGGCCACGATTCCTGTATGTCGCAGGGACGTTGTGCGCCGCTCTTTTCGCCGCCTCAGTCGCCGGCAGATGGATCCATCGGTATCAGGACGTGATGGATCAGGCCTTTATGAACCTGATGTCCCGTATCCCCGTCGGGGACGTGACCGGCTTCTCCATGACGACTGAGTTGGGCAGCGTTACAAGGTTACGATTAGGGCCGCTCGAGAACCGGCCCGCCTTGCGGATTTTCTCGGAAGAGAATCCCGGTTATGTGAGGGGTCGGGTGTACGAGACCTATCGCCACTCCCGATGGAAAGACACCGGGAACAAGGTCAAACTGTCGCCGGTGGATGACCTGCCCGGTAACCTGCCCCTTGATCGGTATGGCCGCAACGGCTTCCGCCTGAAATCCGGGGAGTCACCAAGCTGGAACGCCTTTGAAATCTGGCCGGACGCCACAATCGGGCAAGGCATGTTTCTCCCCCAGGGAACAAGCATCGTTCGGGCGCCGGTCCGGTCTATCGACTACGACGCAAATATGGTCGTGGACTCGGGCGACCTGCTGCCGGGAATGAACTACGCCTCCTATGCTCCTGCGAAGGTCAGCCAGGACACTCAAGTCCCGAGTCAGTGGAAGGACTTCCTTTGGCTTTCACCAGACCTCGACCCACAGATTCGTGTTCTCGCAAAAGAGGTCTTCGCGGGTAGCTCCACCACCTCCCGGAAGATTGGCGCGGTAACGAGGTTCTTCCTGGAGAACTATCAGTACAGCCTTGACATCACGATCCCACAGAGCATTGATCCCTTGACGTACTTCCTCTTGCAGAGACCGGACGCCTACTGCGAGTATTTCGCTTCAGGAGCAGCCCTTCTGCTGCGGGTGGCAGGTGTGCCGACTCGATATGTTACGGGCTTTGTCGCCGTCGGCTACAACCGGCATGGTGGATACTGGGTCGCCCGACACAAGGACGCTCATGCATGGTGTGAGGCTTACGATGGAGAGAAAGGCTGGGTTCTCGTCGAAGCGACTCCTCCGAGCGGTCGCCCCAACGAGTCCTCTTCTGGTAATCTTGCAGAACGGTGGGACACGATTAAGCTTCGCTTCCAGGAGTTAATCGCACGACTGCGCACCCAGGGAATGAAGGGACTGGGGATGTGGATTCTGGATCGTTTCCGGCCCTTACTGAGACTACTCCTGCAGAATTCCACGGTGAGCTGGGTGCTCAGAGCCGGTCTCCTGCTTCTTGCAGTCGGAGGGATCTTGTGCAGGCTGCGCCAGAGAAAAGTTCCGCCTCCCCGCGATCCCAACCTGCAGTCCCTTCGGCGTTTGCTCGGCCAGATGGACCGAAGGTTGAGGAAACACGACCTCGTGAGACGGGAGACAGAGACACTTCAGCAGTTTGCCGAAAGGATCACTTCGGACGGGCTGCCACCCGAAGTATCTGCATCTCTGGTGTCGTGGTACGTGGAGTATGCCTCTGTAAGATTTGGGGGAACAGCCGACCCCGTGGCAGTGCAGCGTCTGGAGGAGAACATGCCTCGGCTGTGAGCAGGACTCGGACGGCGTGCGTCATCCATTCTGATGTCGATCAATCCGCTCGAACTCGTAGA
>JACQGJ010000063.1 GCA_016199605.1 Armatimonadota bacterium
AGGCGAGTGTCCCTGTATTCTCCCAGACCCCTGCCAGTTCATCTGGCAGGTGAATGAGACTGCGTGGCTGCAATACGGGAGCGGCAACCGTCTTAGCTCGCCCAATCTTCTTCACCTGCCAGATGAACTGGCAGGGGTCGAAGGCTAGCCACCACAGCGCCATTTTAGCCCGTCAACCTCATTCACCGGCGAGATAAACTCGCAGGGGTCTTATGATACAATTCCAATGTTCGTTTCATTCTTGTTGACGGTTTTCAGGCAACTTCCACCGTGTCCAGCCTCGCCGGTACCCGCGTGGCGACCTTGAACTTCTCTGCGATGGTAGCAGATAACGCGGCCGCGGCTTCAGGATCACCGTGGACGAAACAGGTCTCCTGTGGCTTGTCCCGAATACCGGCGAACCACTCGATCAGACCGTCGCGATCGGCGTGGGCGGAAAAGCCGTCGATATGTCGGACCTCGGCTCGAACGGCGTGTTGTTGCCCGAAAATGCGAACCGACTGCGCGCCCTCACGAATCGACCGGCCCAGAGTGCCGACGCCCTGGTAACCGACGAACAGGATTGTGTTGACGGGGTTGTCGATGTTGTTGTGCAAGTGGTGCTTGATGCGACCGCCGGTACACATTCCACTGCCGGCGATGATGATGCACGGTTTCCGAAGATGATGCAGCTCCTTCGACTCGTCGACGGACTGAACCATCCGAACTTCCGGGAACTGAAAGGGCTTCTCGCCGCCAGCGATCAAGGCGTTTGTTTCCGCATCGTAGACCTCGGGATGTTGCAGCAGGATCTTCGTGGCAGAGATGGCCATGGGGCTGTCCACAAAAACGGGAACCCGGGGGACCGCGTTGTCCTCGAATAGACTGTTCAACTCATAGAGGATCTCCTGAGTCCGTCCCACCGCGAAGGCCGGCATGAGCAACTTGCCGCCACGCTTAATCGTGTCTTTGACCGCCAGCCGCAGAAGCTCACACTTGTTGTCGGCGTTCTCGTGAAGCCGATCTCCATAAGTCGATTCCATCAGCAGGAAATCGGCCCGTTCGACGAGGGTAGGGTCGCGCAGAATCGGCGCCCCTCTCACCCCCAGGTCACCGGAGAAAACGAGACGCTTTTCCGCTCCGTTCTCTTTCACGGTAAGCTCAAGGATCGAGGAACCGAGGATATGTCCGGCGTCGAGATACCTGACGGAGACGCCGTCCTTCAGACGAACAGTTTCCTCGTAGTCCACTCCTTGCAGTTGGTCGAGGCACGCTTCCGCTTCCTCAATGGTATAGAGGGGCTTGACCCATTCCGCCTCTTCGCCCTTCTTCTGAAGGCGCTTCTTCTTCCACTTGGCGTCTTCTTCCTGCAAGTGGGCGGAATCGAGCAGCAAAACCTCGGCCAGTTCCACCGACGGCTTTGTCCCGAGGATGGGACCGTTGTATCCGAGCTTGTGGAGAAGGGGAAGGCGACCCGCGTGGTCGATGTGAGCATGGCTAAGCAGCACGTAATCCAGCGCGGCAACATCAAAAGGGAAAGGCTCGCAGTTCTTCTGGTGCCGGTCGTCTCCCCCTTGGAACAAGCCGCAGTCGAGCAAAAGCTTTAACCCGCCGGCTTCCACGTAGTGGCACGATCCGGTGACTTCTCCCGCCGCTCCACAAAACTGGATGTGCATCCTCGTCACCCCTTTGCCTCTACCGAGACAATCCTTCCCGTCCTCGCCGACTGGTAGGCCGCTGTGATCAGCTTCATGTTGCGCAGCCCCACTTCACCATTGACGGGAGGTTCCGTGTTCGACTCAATCGCCTCACCGAAGGCCTCGAATTCGGCCTGGTACATGTTCTGGTCGAGATCGAGGGGAACCTCCGCTTCTGTCATCTGGCTCAGGTCCTCGGAACCTTCAGGCAGCTTCCTGGCAACCAGGGCCCCTTTCGATGACTGCCCGACGCTGCCAGTCGTGTAGGCATAGCCGCGGCTGCCGAACACTTCAACCGGACGCGAGCTGGTTGCCGGAGTACAGAAGTGGGTATCGACAACGCCGACGGCGCCGCACTCGAATTTCAGAGTAATCACAGCCGTGTCTTCCACCAGGAAGTCCTGGACCAGAGTGTCGGCAAAGCAACTCAGATCGGTAGCCGGTCCCAGGAGGAATTCAAGAAGGTCCATCGCGTGGGAACCGACATCCATGAGCGGCCCGCCGCCACCGATTTTGGGGTCCTGTCTCCACGCGCCTTCCGTGGGTGGATACCACCAGGCAAACTGTACCCGCGCCGTCACGATCTCGCCCAGCATCCCCTGGTCGATCATTGATTTCAGCTTGAGATGAACCGGATGAAATCGCAGCATGAGGGCTGTGCCGAGTTTCACATTGTGCTCCCGGCAGGTACGCACCATCTTCTCGGCTTCCTTCTCATTCATTGCGAGCGGCTTCTCACAGAAGATGTGTTTCCCATGCTCCGCCGCCTTCATGACTTCGGGAAGGTGCGAGTTGTGCGGGGTGCAGATGTAAACCGCCTCCACCTCAGCATCCCGATACAGTTCTTCAGAGTTCAAGTAATAACGGACACCTCCGAAGGTTTCGGATACAGCGCGTACCCGTTCTTCGTTGGTGTTCATTACCGCAATCAACTTACCGTTTTTGGCAGGTAAGATGCCTTCGGGTATCGCGCGGTACTTTGCGAATCCGCTGGCGCCTACCACTCCCCAACCAACAGGCATAAAAGGAACACCTCTACTTTCTAATGTAGCCTATTCTATGCGTCGGCAAGAAGGCTTGTCAAGGTGAATTGGCCGGAAGCCAGGGGGAGGCGGTATTCGCTTCATGAATCGAAGCAGAGACCGGTGGGACGGTCTTGCCCTCCCTTTACACGAGAACCGGGTTGCGGCGGGGTGCGTTGGTCGTTGAGGGATACTTGTGAGGCTATTGTTCCTGCGCGAACCTCTCCACCCGCAAGGGTGTGAGATCCACCTCCGGCTCTTGGCGACAGACAATCTGCGAAATGAGCTTGCCGGTGATCGGGCCGAGTGATTGCCCGATCATTGCGTGTCCAGAGGCGACAAGCAAGTTCTCGTATCTCTGCGTCCGCCCGAGAATCGGCAACCCATCAGGAGTGCAGGGACGTAGGCCGCGCCAGATCTCGATCAGGTCCACGTCCACCAGCCCACCCAGGAAAGCCCGGGCTCCTTTCAGGATCGCCTCCACCCGCCGTCGGTTGATGGATAAGTCGAGTCCCGCAAGCTCGAGGGTCCCCGCGAGGCGCAAACGGTCTCCCAGCGGAGTGACCGCGACACGAGTTTCACCGAGTAGCATCGGAATTGTTGGGCATAGGGGTGGACGCTTGACCGTGATACTGTATCCTTTGGCCGCCTGAATCGGCAGGGAGAGGTCGAGGTTCCCTGCGAGAGTCGGAGACCAGGCGCCTCCAGCCAACACTACTTCGTCGGGCTGGAAGTCGCCGCGAGTGGTTCGAACGTGGGAAATCCGGTTGCCGTCGGCTTCGATCCACAGGACCTCGGTTTGAGGCCGTAGATCGACCCCTTTCTCCCCCGCCAGCCTCGCGAGATTCGTGACAAACCCCCGCGGATCCAGATGAGCATCTTCGGCGTAGTAGACTCCGCCCACTACCTCGGGCAGGATTTGAGGCTCCATCTCGCGGACTCCGGAGTTGTCGAGGGTCCTGAATTCAATGCCGTATTCTCCAAGGAGCCGGGCCTCCCTGATCCCGCCCTCATACCCTTGAGGTGTCCGGTAGAGCATCAGCATCCCTTTTCGCTCGAACCCGAACGCCAGTTCCGCCCTGGCAGCGAATCCCTCGTAGAGTCGCAGGCTGGCGCGCTGCAAATCCCGAAGCAAAGGGACAGCCCTCCGCACACTGCTCTCATTGCACGATCGAGTGAACCTCCAGAGCCATGACAGCAACTCGAGGTTCATTCGGGGTTTGATGTAAAACGGGCTTTCCGGGTCGAACATCCATCGCAATCCACTTCCCAGGGCACCCGGAGAAGCCAGGGGCACGCTGTGGCTTGGAAGGATGAACCCCGCGTTCCCATAGGAAGCTCCGGAGCAGAGCTCGCCCTTGTCCAGCAGCACGACCTCGCGTCCCTGCTCCGCAAGATACCAGGCTGAGCAAACTCCGATCACCCCGCCACCGATAACCAGGACCGTATCTCTTTTCGCCATTCCGTCCACTCCCTGTCACGAATCGAATTCTGGGGCTGAGAGCGTGTCCAAAAAGCCCTCCTTTGGCCCTGTTGGAACGGGTTGATTAGCATCAACCCCTACGTTTTCCCGCCAGTTCTTCGCTCCGGTCGTAGGGGTGGATGCTAATCCACCCGGGGCTTCTGGGACACGCTCTGAGACCGTTAGGCCCCTCTTCACCAACCTCGCGGCCCCTGCCCGCCGTTACTACCTATTCTGCATGGCGAGAATCGCCGCGCCCAAGGCTCCGCCGTTGTCCCCCAGTTCAGCGGGAAGCACAACGAAGCGTCTTCGATCGGCGCAGATCAGGTCCTTCACCGCCGCCTTCGCGGCATGGGCGACGATCCACTCTCCCAACGCCTCGACAACTCCTCCGCCGATGATGAAGACCTCGGGGTCGATCATGTTGGCGATGTTGGCGAGTCCCAGTCCCACTGCCTTCGCCGCGGTGTTCAGAACACTGAGCGTCACCGGGTCTTTCTGACTCACTGCCTCACGGAGAGCGCCGCTCCGGATGATCCTGGGATCGCGCCCGACCAACGTTGTGATGACCGTGCTCTCTCCCTTTCGAACTGCTGCGCGGATGTCGCGGGTGATAGACCGACGTCCCGCGATGGCTTCCATACAGCCGAAGTTGCCGCAACCGCACTTCGGCCCCGACGGGTCGACGACGAGGTGTCCGACCTCCGCTGCCATGCCGTTGGCGCCACGATACAGTTGCCCATTCACAACAAGACCGCCACCGATGCCGGTCCCCCAAAAGACACCCACGACGTTCTGATAGCCGCGACCCGCCCCCAGGGCCCATTCACCCAGGGTGCCGACGTTCACATCATTGTCGAGGTACACTGGAACTCCCATCCGTTCTTGGAGCAGAGACTGAATGGGCACGTCCCGCCAGTTCAGGTTAGGCGCGAAGACGACCATGCCGCGGTCGAAGTCGATGGTCCCCGCAGCCCCGACACCCAACCCTTGGAGGCGGCTCCTTTCAACACCCGCTTCCTGTAGCACGGCTCGCGCCTGTTCTGCAATCAGTCCGACCACTGCGTCAGGGCTCCCGGCCTCTGCGACAACCACCTTGGCGCTGGCAACTACTTCTCCCCTACCTGTCACCGCGGCGACTTGTGCATTGGTCCCCCCCAAATCCACACCGATAAACACGGACTGTCGTGGAACCTTCTTCTTTGTGACACGCTGGAGGGCTATCCGACGGCCCTCCTCGGTGAGGACTCTCCTCACCTTTCGCAACGACTTACGGTGCGCTTTTACGGTGGTCTCGTCTGAGTTGCGTGGGAGCGACTTGCTGGAATCGAGTTGGTGTTCGGACTCCTGGAGAACCGTCTCCAGCTTGGTCCGTTCGCCCGAGCGCGGCGGTTCAGGCATGGAACGAAGTCGAGCGATCTCCTCGCCCAGAATCTCCATCTCGTGTCGCAACCGAGTCCTTTCGGGTGACAAAAGGCCCTTGGGTTGATCTGTTACTTGTGGCGATTCTTTACGCATGTTAGTTACCCCCCTGGGTGCGAACTCGGAGAGCTACGAACTCGCAGAGTTCGAGGTTTACGAACTCGGAGAGTTCGAGTGGTCCGAGTCAATTCGTGACATTTATGTTACCCGGCGTCGAAGCACCTTCGCTGCGATGACCTTCGGATAGTTATTCTGCATCGACACACCGCAATCCTTCTGCGTCAGGATTTTTGTGTGCATTATCTATTCTGATGTCGCCCCTGACGTCCAACGTAGTGAACGGTCGCCGTGCCGTTCCTGCCGGGCGTGAACGGCACGGCGACCGTTCACTACAGTAGCCAAAC
>JACQGJ010000085.1 GCA_016199605.1 Armatimonadota bacterium
GCCAGGAACCACCCTTCGGCGGCGCCAGCGTCCAGGGAAACCCAGTGGTCTTCGGGCATCCGGGCCAACATGCAGCAAGATTGTTCCCGCACCGGTTTCTTCTCGTGGGCTCGTCCCTGGATATCCCACCAGCAGTGGAGGTTCTTCTGGGCCTCGTAGTATATCCAGGTTTCGCCCTCGATGACCGGCGGGCTGAAGGGCGCTGGGTATATTCCCCCAAAGTCAGGATCACCGGATTTACCGATGGGGACAACCGGTGACCGGTCTACGGGCCTTTCCCACTTCTGACCATCCCGGCTGTAGGCAAGCTGAATATCAACGTGACCAAGTTCATCCTCCGGGAATCCGGGTGATTTATGGAAACTCTCGTAGGACTCGCTGACCGGATGCGTGTATTGGGTATTGAGAAGCCCCAGACAAAAACCCTCATACCGAAAGGGCCTCATGTTATAGAAGTTGTACATCTCCGGCGGGTCGTGTTGATCGGGTACCAGCACCCGGCCCTTATCCTCCCAGTTGACCAGATCGTAACTTTCATACAGCGAGATGTCCCGCGGCAGGTTGGGAACGCGGCGGGTGTAGAGTTGGTACTTGCGTCGGTCCGCATCATAGGAAAGCGTGAATTCACCATCGCTGATACCCCGGAGCACGGGGTTCACGTGCATCGGTCTCTCCCAGCGGATCCCATCTGCGGAATAGGCCAGGCTGAGGGGAATATGATATTCGGCCCAATTGCTTTCCCGACCCATCGTTCCGAAGATCATCTTGTAGCGCCGTGCCGGGATATCGCTATAATCCTTGATAATGGAGAACCCGTAGAACGCCATCTCCGGAATGAGGTAGTTGTTCTGCTTGGAGCCGTTGACTTCTATCAGACCAAGTTGCGGCCGGTGCCAGCTTATGCCGTCGGTACTGGTAGCATAAGCCAGTTTGACCGTACCAGGCACAACCACCCCGGCCTCCCGGGTTTCGCTTCGCCAGATTGAGTACCACATCTTGAAGATATTCTCTTCCGCATCATAGATAACACCCGAGTAGCTGAGCCGTTCGTTATCCTGGTCCCAGGGCGCATCCATTTTCAGCACCGGTTCCGGGTGCTTGACGGCTTGATTGACCTTTCGCGTGAGGTTGTTGATCTTAAGGAGGTCCTGATTATCGACGACCAGGAACTTATAGCGGTATACCTTGTTCAATTTGTTCTCCTTTGACCGTGGTTACAGGTGAGACATGGAACGGTCAGTGCTCGGCTTTAACCTCACGAGATACCTGTGTCACCCGGAGGTTGTCCATCTCGAGGTTGTTGTTTTCGACGGTCGTTTGTTTGTTGCTTCCGAAGCCCATAAAGAGTTGATTCCCCCCAGCCTCGGCATCGTAGTAAGGCAAGGGAGTTCGGTTTAAGGGCACCCATTCACCGCCCTCCCGGCGGACGTAGCCGGTCACTTTCTTCTGGACCGTATCCAGGTCCAGCTTCAGACCGAACCATAGGCCCGGATCAGTAAGGTTGCCCAGCCCGTGCTCGTTGTTGCCGAAGTTCTGCCGGTTGCCGGGCTGCTCAAGGGCGATCAGATCCCCTCGGCCGGACCAGGCATACATGTAGCCGATCTGTTTGCCCTTTGCGTCGGTAACGACAATCGTGGGTTGATTGTCTGTCTTTAGCCGGCGGTAGTTGACTTCCACGGAAATCACGCCCGGAAAGACCCGCACCGCGTGCATGGGCACCGGAGCGCTGGGATTGGTTTCGTTGACATTGCAGACGGCCAGCCGGTTACCACCCCGGTCTACCACTTTCCACGACTTGTCCCAGCCCTGGTTGGCGTAGGAGGTGTTTTCATACCAGCCGTCCAGCCCTATCAACGGGCTTGTGCCTGCCTTCGAGGCAAAAGACCCGCTGTCAAAGTCGCAATTCCACAACGTCCGGCCACGGTCTGCGGGAGCATTGAACGTAATGACACCAAAACGTTCGGGTTTGCGGAAACCGCCCAAGGTAGGCGACCATGCGGAGAAGGGCGGTCCCTCCAGTTCGGTATAGCGGTTACGGCAGAGGTTGAACCGCCAGGTGGAACCTGCCTGAGGTGTCTTTGTCACCCACGCAGCAAAGGGGAAAGCCGCCCGCAGTTCCCAGTAGTCCTTGCCCACGGAGGTCTTGACCTGGACCCCTGAGTTCCAGGTTATGGTGGCCGTAGCGCCTACCGCTGTGGGATTCTCCAAGGCATCGTAAACGGCGCCGAGGCTGTTGATACAGAACTGGTAGTAGGTCTCGCCCCGGCCCTCGGGATCAAAAAACAACTCGATGGAATCATCGCTGAATCCGCCGATGTCGAGGTCATGCGTGGCTGCTTTCATCTGCGCAACGTGTGACTCCAGGCACCGGGCCTTGAGGTACAGATTGCGGTCGTCATGCGCCAGATAGAAGATTGTCTTTTCCGGAGCCGGATCGTTGAAGTGGGTCTTGGTAATCTCGTTCGGCAGCGAGAATTCCCAGGTGGCGTCGTCGGCCCAGTTATCCGCGGTCGCCCCGGTGCTGGTGCGGGCCACGGCGGCCGCACCGATGGGCGCGAACTCAGACATTGCCGAGCCTTCGTAGCGCGCCCGGGCCTGGCGCAGGTACTGCATGATGCCTGCGTCCATCAGTTCCACGCGCTTCCGGTAGAGAGTACCCTCTTCGGTGGCCTGTTTCGCCTGCTGCATATAGCCGGCCACCTCGTCCAGAAACTCCCTGGTGCCCAGCTTGCCCCACCAGGTACGCGATTCTTCGCCTCCGCCGAGGCTCATCCAGCGGTTCTCCAGGGCCGTGAAGAACTTCTTCATTCCTTCTACGCCCGGACCGAAGAACTTTCGGTAATACTCTTCCAGTCCCCCCGCAAAGTCATAGCTAAAGTCGTCGTAGAGTTTCATCCGCCAGTACAGGTTCATGAAGTCCAGCACCGGGCTCGCCCAGGCATATCCTCCCGGATTATCGCCGCTGTACGTTAGATTGTACGTGTACTCCATGTTGCCTCCCATGAAGCCGCGTATCGCACTGAGCCGTTTGACATCCTGGGCTTGAACATGGGGCACCATGCACGGAAGGGGCCATTGGGTGAGGAAAGGGTGACAGAGGTATTCCCAGGTGGTGAAGAATCGGGCGCGGTTGTCATTGACGTACTCGGCAATGCGCTGGTAGTCCCGTTCCTGACTGTTCTTGTCCCAGTACTCGGTGTAGAACTTGCAGAAAGTAACGGACACGTTAGGCTCAAACACCAGGCCTTTGGGCGGCGTGGTGTAATTGAAGTAGGCCAGTCCGGATACCATCGCCTTGGGGTGGGTCTGACGCACCTCCCTGGCAACACGGTTGACGAAACCCCAGACATAATGACTGGCATTGCCGGTGGGGCCGAAGTCACTCCGGTACTGGACGCGGCAAGTGGGGCAACCGCACATGTTGGTATTGTCGTTGGGCACAACCGGAAAGAAATTCCCCGTCGTGGCCCGATAAAAATCCGGATAGGCCGGTGGTTTTCCATCAAAGTATTCGCGGGCTACCTGTACGACCTGCTCCGGGAAGCCCGGCGCCGTCAAGCATGGCTGCACCTCGCTCTGATAGCTTAACTGCTGCATCCTGGCGTAACTCTTGGTGCTGAACCACTCCGGGTGCGACTCGCCGAAAGCAACGTCGTAGCCGTGGAACGAATGGTTGGCGTTGTAGCCCATACTTCCCCACAGTCGGTTACGAATCCAGTACAGTAGACTGATACGGGGATCGACCCACGAGCTCTGGAATTTCTGGGGTTGATCCCAGTCGGCGAAATAGAGTTGTTTCGTGTTGGCAAAAAGTGGATAGATATGCCGGACCGGCGCGTCGGGACGGCGGCGGATCTTGAGGCTCTTGACAGTCACGGTGGCGCTGGTCGGAACAACCTCGCCGATTTCCTCATTCGGGTAGTACCACCGCACCCCCAGGACCTTCTCAAGGAAAGCGTGCGCGGCGTAGCACGTGGCCAACGGGACAGAGGTAGCCTTGTAAAGGCTTCCGTAATCATCGTAGCGAACCTCCGAAAAGTCCTGCCCGTCGTACCCCATCAGCAACAGGGTCTTCGGGAAGGTTCTGATCGTGTATTCTTGCTCGGCAAAACTGGCGTTACGGTACCCCAATGTCCGGGTAGCGTCGCTTTCCCCGACAAGGATGCGATTGCCCCCCACTTGCGCCGGTTCGCGTGCAATGGGCAGTTTCGCTCCGGAGATTTTCTGGAGGTAATGCTGCAACTCAAAGGCCGCCAGTTGCGCGGAGGCTGTCGGCTTTTCCGCCAGCAGGATGGTTGCCCGAGGCTGCCCGTCCACCGCTAATTGCAGGACCTCTCCAACGGCCGAAACGCTCGAACCTGCGGCTAACAGAACAATCAAGCCAACGGTCACAAAACTCTTTGTCATCATCTCCAACTCTCTCCTTTCGTCCCCTCATGGACACTATACACTATGGGGCCCTCATCATCACGTCTGCGGCTTTCATTATGCACGGATCATAAAACCACCGGTTGACCAGTTTCCAACGACTTGAGCAAAGCCAGCGCAATGCTCGTGCTGAAAGCACCGGCGGTTCCGTCGGCGTTCCGGGGCGGTGAACCGGACAGGAAACACCCGGCGAAGTGCTCCAGCGACTGGACCCAGCCCTTGTCAGGATTAAGGGCGCCCAACTCCGGATAAACGGGGCTGTGTGCTGTAGAAAGTCTTCTCCCCCTGCTTTTGCGGGCTGGGGTACATCAGCCGGTAGTTGATGTACCACGGCCGTGGAACCTTTTGCATCAGTTGTATAGCGCGGGCATAGGCCGGAGCAAAGCGGCGATTGAAGCCGATAGCGAGCTTTCCTTTGGACGATTCCTCGGCGGCCAGCACGGCACGGGTTTCTTCTTCGGTTTCCGCCATGGGCTTCTCGCAAAAGACCCACTTACCGCTGTTCAAACTTTCAACGATGAGACGGGCGTGCAGGTCCTGTTTATTGAGTTTCGCCAAGATAATGTAATATGTATGCCGATGTTACAATACCTGAGACCAATAGGAACTGCGAAGTGGTGGCGGAGAAAGTCGGTGCTTGTTATGTCTCCGTCTACCGATGGCACATGGCCGTTGCCGAAGATGGGCTATCAGCGTTGAAGGACGGGTCTGTGCCGGGTCGTCGCATGGGTCGCTCCTTTTCCACTTCACTCTGCCACTGACAACTGGGTCACCCTCATGTTGTCCATCTCCAGGAGGTTGTTATCAACTGCTTTGTGTTTGTAGCTTCCGATACCGATAAACAATTGAGTTCCTTTTGCTTCGGGACTATGGTAAGGCAGGGGAGTTTTGTTTAACTGGACCCATTCGCCGCTGCCGCTGCGGATATAGCCGGTTATCTGTTTCTTTGCCGTATTGATGACCATCTTCAGGCCGAACCATTTCCCGGGGTCAGAGAATTTATCCAGCCCGTGATGGTCGTTGCCGAAATCTTTTCCGATGTCCGGCAGTTTAATCTCCACCAGATCCCCTCTGCCCAAATAGGCATACATATAGCCGAAATGTTTCCAGTTTGCATCGGTAACGATAAGGGCCGGCATAATACCTGTTACGATATTCCGCTTATAGTCAACTTCCACCGATACCACCCCCGGGGAAACCTGCACCGCGTGCATCGGCACGACAGTGCTGGGGCAGGTCGCGTTGATATCGCAGGCGGCAACGTGGTTTCCACCCCGGTCAACCACCTTCCACGACTTGTCCCAGCCCTGGTTGGCGTAGGAGGTATCTTCATACCAGCCGTCCAGGCCTATCAGCGGACTTTCCCCGGACTCTGAGGCAAAAGCACTGCTCTCAAAGTCGCAGTTCCACAGGGTTTTGCCCCGGTCTTCGGAGGCATTGAAAGTGATGATGCCGAAACGCTCGGGGTTGCGGAACCCGCCCAGGGTAGCCGACCAGCCGGAGAAAGGCGGTTTGTCTTGTTCTGTCCACCGGTTGCGGCAGAGGTTAAAGCGCCAGGTTGACCCTGGTTGGGGCGTCTTCTTCACCAGGTTGGCGAAGGGCAGGGCGGCCCGCATCTCCCAGTAGTCCTTGTCCGTTGCGGTCTTGACCTTGAGGCCGGAGTCCCAGGTTATGGTGGCGGTGGCGCCGACTGCTTTGGGGTTTTCCCAGGCGTCGTAAACCGCGCCCAGGCTGTTGATGCAGAACTGGTAGTAGGTCTCGCCTTTGCCGGAAGGGTCAACGAAGAGTTCGATCGAGTCATCGCTGAAGCCGCCGACGTCTTTTTCCCGGATGGTAGCCTTCATCTGTGACACTTTCGGTTCCAGGCACCGGGCCTGGATATAGAGATAGTTGTTGTCATAGGCCAGTTTGAGGACTGTCTTCTGCGGGACCGGCTCGTTATCAATAGTCTTTTGTATCTCGTTGGGCAGACTGTTGGCCCAGGTGGCGTCATCGGCCCAGTTGTCCGGGGTAACCGAGGTATTGGTATGGGCAACTGCGGCCGTGCCGATTGGCGCAAACTCCGACATCGCCGAGCCCTCGTACCGGGTGCGGGCTTTTACCATGTGCTGCAGGATGCCGGTGTCAATCAGTTCCACGCGCTTTCGGTAGATACTCCCCTCTGCGGTGGCCTTTATTGCCTGCTGGATGTAGCCGGTAACCTCTTTCAGGAATTCCGGAGTGCCCAGTTTGCCCCACCAGGAACGTGATTCACCGCCGCCGCCAAGTTCCATCCACCGGTCTTCCATCGCGGTGTAGAACTTCTTCATGCCCGGGGCGCCGGGACCGAAGAACTCTTGGTAGTATTCGTCCAGACCTTTGTCTATGTCAAAGTTAAAGTTATCGTAGAGTTTCATGCGCCAGTACATATTCATGAAGTCCAGCACCGGGCTGGCCCAGGCAACACCGCCCGGGTTGTCGCCGCTGTAGCATGTTATATAGAGGAACTGGTTGAAACCTCCCAGGAAGTTGCCTATTGCACCCAGGCGCCTGACATCATTCGCGTGGACGTGAGGTACCAGGCACGGAAATGCCCATTCGGTCATCCAGGGATGCAGGAGATAGTCCCAGGTCGCGAAGAACTTGGCTTTATTCTCATTGACATATTCGGAAATACGCTGGTAGTCCCGTTCCTGGTAGTTTTTGTCCGAGTACCCCTCGTAGAACTTACAGAAGGTGACAGCCACGTTGGGTTCAAAGACCAGGCCTTTGGGTGGCAAGGTGTAATTGAAGTAGGCGAGGCCGGATATCATCGCGTTGGGATTGGTCTTGCGTACTTCCCTGGCGACCCGGTTGGCGAACCCCCAGACATAATTGCTGGCGTCCCCGCCCGGACCAACGTCATTGCGGTACTGGGGGCGGCAAAGAGGACAGCCGCACATATTGGTATTATCGTTCATCCCTGCTACCGAGAAAAAGTTGCCTTCGGCTCCCCGGTAAGCACCGGGAAAAGGCTCCGGCTTGCCGTCAAAGTAATCGCGGGCTACCTGGACCACCTCTTCGAAGAAGCCCGGGGCAGATAAACACGGCTGGATTTCGCTTTGATAGTTTAGTTGTTTCATCTTGGCGTAACTCTTGGTGCTGAACCAATCCGGGTGCGATTCGCCGAAAGCGGCACCGTACCCGTCGAATGCGTGGGTGCCGATGTAACGCAGGCCACCGCCCCAGAACTTGTGGCGAATCCAGTAGAGAAGGCTGGTTCGGGCATTGACCCACGAACCTTGAAATTTCTTGGGTTGGTCCCAATCAGTAAAGTAGAGCTGTTCGGTATTGCTGTACAGGGGATAGATCGGCCGGTTAGGCGCGTCCGGTTTGCGGCGGATGTTAAGGCCCTTGACCGCGATGGTGGCGGAGGCCGGTATAAACTCGCCGATCTCTTCGTTCGGATAGTACCAGCGCACACCCAGGGTATTTTCCAGGAAGTCGTATACCGCGCAGCAGGTGCCGATCGGGTCGTAGACGGCTCCGTAGATACTATTGAACTCTGCGTAGTTGATTTCGGCAAAGAGCGGATGGTCGTAACCCATTAACAACAGGGCGTTGGGGAATGTTTTGATGGCGTATTCCTGCTGGGCAAAGGTATCGTTGGTGTAGCCCAGTTTTTGGGCGGTGCTGCTTTCCCCGACCAGAATCACTGTCCCGGTCACCGCCTGCGGCTCCCGGACAATCGACAGTTTCGCTCCGGAGATCTTCTGGAGGTAATGCTGCAACTCGAAGGCCGCCAGTTGCGCGGACGCAGTCGGCTTTTCCGCAAGGACAATCGTGGCCTGAGCCTTGCCGCTTTTTGCGAGCACAAGCGGTTTCGCCTCTCTGGCGAACACCACGCCGTGCGGAAGCAACATGATTGAAAACAGCAGAATCCTGTGAAGTTTCATTAATGTTTCCACCCCATCTCCTCATTCGCCGGTGTAGCCGACGCTTCTCCACACCTCACGCGCTCGCGCCACCTGTCTTTGGGTTGGCGTGATCTCGCCACGCACGCTCGGCCAGGGATCGCCCTCTTTCCGCCGGGTCGGATCCGGACTCCAATGGTCGTTGGCGTACTGCCGCCTCACGGACGCCTTGCGCAGATCAGGAACTTCAACTACGTTCGAGTCATTCAACGCGGAACGGTACGCGAGCGGACCGATGATCGACATCGCCACGCCGCGGTAGACGTCGAGGTACGGTTGCTCGTTCTTACGAATGGCCTGGGCGAAGTGATAGTTCACGAAAAAGTCTGCGCCCGCGTGAGCCGTTTGAATGGCCTGTTCATGGAACTTCGCAAACCGTGGCGAATAGATCTGCTCGGTCGGCTCGGTTTGTCTCCGGTGGAACTGCTCCTGACGGAGGCTGACCATCATCTGATCGCCGTGCCGCAGGTTCTCGATGGTGCCGCGGCTCCCATGGATACGCACCCATACATTGTAGCCGCTGAGACGATACTGGAGCAACTTGGCGACTCCGCCATTGTCCATCCGTACCATGATCACCGAGGCCGCGTCGTTGCGCCA
>JACQGJ010000064.1 GCA_016199605.1 Armatimonadota bacterium
CTCATCATGATCGGCCCGCCCGGAAGCGGAAAGTCGATGCTGGCTCGGAGGCTCCCAACGATTCTGCCTCCGCTCAACCTCGAAGAGGCTTTGGAGACGACGAAGGTGGTGAGCGTCGCGGGCTTGATGCCCACGGACGTGGCCCTGCTGACGACTCGACCTTTCCGCTCACCTCACCATACGGTCTCCAATGCCGGGCTGATCGGCGGCGGCACCATTCCGCGGCCCGGAGAGGTGAGTCTGTCGCACAACGGCGTTCTCTTCCTCGACGAGCTGCCCGAGTTCAGCCGGGACGTCCTCGAAGTGATGCGCCAGCCGTTGGAAGACGGGGTCGTGACCATCAGCCGAGCGGCGATGTCGCTGACCTTCCCGGCACGGTTCATGCTCGTCGCCGCGATGAATCCGTGCCCGTGCGGTTTTGCGACCGACCCTTCCAAGCCTTGCACCTGCTCTCACCAGCAGATCCGCAAGTATCTGATGAGAATCTCCGGACCGCTGCTCGACCGTATCGACATTCACATCGAGGTCCCGCGATTGCGGCAAGACCAGTTGATGGGTGAGCTTGCCAGTGAGTTGTCTGCCACAATTCGCGAGCGCGTTCAAGGAGCGCGGGAGATCCAACGACGGCGCTTTGACGGACTCGATCTGCACTGCAATGCTCACATGCAGACCAAACACCTCAAGAAGTTCTGTGCCGCCGCCGAGCCCGTGAAAGACTTGCTGAAGGGAGCAATCCAGCAGCTTAACCTTTCCGCCCGAGCCTACGACCGTATCCTGAAGCTCGCCCGCACGATAGCCGACCTGGCAGGCAGCCAGGCGATCCTTCCTGAGCACGTGGCGGAAGCAATTCAGTATCGTAGTCTCGACAGGAAGCTGTGGGGGTAGGGGCGGAAAGACTGAGTTCAAGACGCGTAAAATCGGTGTCTGAAGGAGGCAGGAAAGATGAAAAAGGGATTGAGTGTTGCGGTGCCCATCGGGATCGGCTTGTGGGTAGTCGCGTGGGTCTTCCTGGCAAAAGGAAAGCAAACGGGGATGTTCGGTTTGGCACAGCGCCGCCCCAGCGCTATCGACAGGAATCCAACGAAACCCGGCGGCGCGGCGAGCCAGTCACCCTCCGCGTATCCGGGGATACCGGGAGGTTCTGCACAGACGCCCCCGGGCTCTTCGCCGGGAGGAATGGGCGGCCCAAGGGGCCCTTTTCCCGCAGTGAACAACGGTTCGTCGACTTCACCTATGGGGATGGGGGGCGGTGGAATGCCACCGGGCGCCTCCTCCATGCCGGGGATGAGCGGCTCTTCACCGGCAAACCCGATGAACCGGGGCTATGGATCGATGCCGAACTCTCCTCAGATGCCCGGCTCTTCCTCCGGAGCTTCGGCGCCCAATCAGTTCGCCGGCGCCCTGTCGGACATGTTCACGGGGACACGCCCTTCGTCCAACTCCTCCGGTCCTCTCCATTTTACGGGTCGGCTCCAGGCAGAAGAAAGCGTGCCTGTCTACCCCGGGATCGAAGCGGGCATGGCCCAAGGTCAGGGACAGCCGTCCATGTCTTCCGGTTTCTCAGCGACCGTTGATCATGTTTACGTGCGGGAAGGCACCTCAACGTCCAAGGGCCAGATCCTGTGTACGTTGAAAGTGCCGGACGCTGCGTTGCGGTTGAAGCAGGCGGAAGAGCGGCTGGAATCTGCCAAACGGTATGCCGCTCAAAACCAGAATCGTCCCATGGCGCTGCCGGACGTTGCGGGAGCGCAACGCAGGGTGAAAGACTTGGAGCAACGGCTCAAGGAGGCCGAAGCCAAGACACCTGCACCGCCGGACGTGGATAACCTTCGCAAGGAGAAGCAACAGGCGGAGGAGGCCCTGTCTAAAATTAGCAGAATTCCTCTGCCACAGCAGCCCCCCGGTCTCCCTGGCATGATGAAGGAGCAGGTCGAGGCGGCACAGCGCAACGTCGAACAGTTACGCAAAAGCCTCGGGCGACTGACGGTGCGGTCCCCGATCAGTGGACGCGCGTTCGCCGCGGAGTCTTCGTCTCGCCCAGCAACGGCGGGGGGCTCCTCTTACGCGGGCGCCTCGCCATACTCGATGCCCATGTCCGGCTATTCCTCCTCCGGGTCTTCTTACTCCAACTCTCCGTTCCTGCAGTCCGCCAATCCCTTTCCGCATTCGGGGCAAACGGTTGCTGCCAGCACGCCTCTCTTCATCGTGGCCAGCGGGAGGGTGGTCCAGGGCGCCTTGGATGAGACAGCAATCGTTCAGGTCGAGGTTGGGTGCCGAGCCAAAGTCGTTGCCGCTGCCTTGCCCAAACTTCATCTCACCGGCAAAGTGACTCGCATCGGGTATGTGGGGCAATCTACGGGAGCATCGGTGTCCTATCCCGTGACCGTGAAGGTGTTCGGAAACTCGAACAAACTGCGCCTCGGCATGAACCTGGATGTCACCATGGAGAAGAAGTAAAGAGGGCTCTCGTCACAGCCGCAGTCACTATGCTATCTCTCGATTGCAGGATCCTGAAATTCATCGACAACGGCCTTGGGGAGTTTGAGTCGCTGGCGTTGGAGGTGTTTGGTTACCAATGCAACACCAACCCGGCGTATCGCTCCTACTGCGAGCGTCAGGAAGTCACCCCCGACACGCTCTCCTCCTGGCGTTACATCCCGGCAACCCCGGCGCTGGCGTTCAAGTGGATGGAGGTCGCGAGCGAGCCTCTGGAGAGTGCGGAACGGGTTTTCTTATCAAGTGGCACCACGCAGACCGACCGTCGCAGCCGGCACTACATGTTCAACCTCCAACTCTACGAGGCAGCGATCCGGCGTCACTTCAAAGCGCACTTGCTGCCAGATCGAGACAGGATGCTGACCTTTGGCCTGATGCCTCCCGCCGATCAAGTCCCCGACAGTTCGTTGAGCTACATGCTGAGTTACATTCTGAGCGAGTTCGGGGAACCGGGGAGCGATCACTTTGTCACCGCGCGCGACATGCACGACATGCAGCTTGCCTCCGACCGACTCGCCGCGCGACTGGCAGCGGTGGAAGAGCCTGTCCTGCTCCTGGGCACGTCGTTTTCGTTCGTTCATTTCTTCGACCACTGCAACGACAATGATCTCCGATTCGCCCTGCCCGACGGAAGTCGTCTCATGGACACCGGCGGTTTCAAAGGAAGGTCGCGCGAGGTCAATCGTGACGGCTTGTACCAGTTGTGCGAGGAAATCCTCGGCGTCCCTTCTGATTTCTGCGTGAACGAGTACGGGATGTCCGAGATGAGCTCGCAGTTCTACGACCATGTGGCAGGCGAACCAACGGAGGGCTCTCGGTCTTACCGGCCGCCTCCTTGGGTGAGGACCCTCGTGATCAATCCAGAGACGATGCGGGAGGCGAAGACGGGAGAGGTCGGCCTCCTTCGGCATTTTGACCTCGCCAACCGCGGCTCGGCGATGGTGATCCAGACTGAGGATCTCGGTCGGGCTCACAACGATGGTTTCGTCCTTGTGGGCCGAGCGGAAGGCGCCGAGGCGCGAGGGTGTTCCATCGCGGTGGA
>JACQGJ010000066.1 GCA_016199605.1 Armatimonadota bacterium
AGTCATCCCCATTGAGGAGGCGGCTCGTGAATTGTAGAGACTCCATTCTGATTGGCGTTCTGATTGCATTGTTGAGTATTCCCGCCGGCGCCCGGACCAGGAAGAACCTGGTGTACAACTCCGGATTCGAGCTGGAAAATAACGGGTTGCCGGAGGGTTGGCAATGGTCCGAAGGCAAAGCGAAGGCGCGGTTGAAGGTTGATCACAGCGTCTCACACTCAGGACATTCTTCCGCCAAGCTAACCAACCCGTCCCCCGAGGCTCCCCAGGTCTACGGACTTCTCCGGCAGACAATTCAACTGCAAGCAGGCCAGACTTACACGCTTTCGTGCTATGTCCACTCGAGCCCTGCGAGTTCGCGCGTCTCTCTGGTCGGCGCCTGGTTCGGCGGAGGGCATCAATGGCTCTTGCGCAAGGTCCTGCCGGCCAATCCCGATGGCTGGCAGCGCATTGCCCTTACCTTTACGGCCAAGCCTGAGGATACGCGGTTCGACCTGATCATCGTCACAGACAGTGTGACGGACGGATTGTGGATAGATGATGTACAACTGGAATCGGGCGTCGCAGCCACTGACTATGAATCGAACAAACCGCTGCAGCCGGGGCAGGTCGTCCTGAGCCTGCAACCCGTCGGAGATCGTGAGAACCTTCTGCCCAACTCCTCCTTTGAGGTGGTTGACGACAACCGGCCCAAGCATTACGTCTGGGATCCTCGCAACACGGACGCGACGATGGTGATCGACGCGTCGGTGGCGCGCTCCGGCACCCACTCCCTGCGCCTCACCAACGGTACGCAGTTCGGCCCCCATATCTACGGCATCGTCAGCCTGCAGGAAGGCGCTCGTGTGAAGCCGAACACCACCTACACCTTCTCCTGCTATGTGAAAGGAGGGCACACCGGAATCGCCTGGTTTGGCGGAGCAGCCGGATGGCTGATCCGGGCCGCGTTCCCGAGGGAGACCGGAGGCAAATGGGCGCGCGTTGTCCGCACCTTTACGACCGGGGAGGAGGAGCAGATCCCGGTGTTGATCGTGACGGAAAACCCCACGGCGCCCGTGTGGGTTGACGATATTCAGCTTGTCGAGGGGAATACCCCGGCGCCCTACTTCCTCGAAGAAGGAGTGAAGCATCCAGTTTTCGAGCTTGCTTTCTCGCCTCCGACGGAAGCCCCTGAGGCCATGCCACGGCCCGCATGGAACCCCTCCAGGTATCCCCCCGATCAGTTTACCTTCACCGGAGGCGATCTATGGGCGGAGGGGATTCTCTATCTTCCGGACGCCGTCAAGAAAGCCACGGTCGAGGTCTCCCTGCAAGACAAGAACGGCCGGGTCCTTGCCGAAGTCCGACGCACAGAGGACCTCCCCCGGGGCGCGCAGGCCGTCGAGTTTGGATGGAACCCCGGGACCGCCATCGGGGGGAACCTTCGTCTCGGTGCCAGACTCCTTACCCCTGAGGTGGCCGCCAACACTGAGGTCAACACGCGACTGATAACGAGGGCCGAGGTGGAGGAGATTCTGGAACGTGACGAGGCTCTGCGGGCCAAACTTAGGAAACACCTCGCAGGATTGAAGAAGGTTGGCAAGGACTCTTCCTACCCACAGGTCACTCTCACCCTTCTCGACAACTTCCTCAACTACGCCCGGGACGATCTGAAACGCGGAGAAGTCGCGAGGGCCTATGATGCCGCCCGGCAGATGGAGTCCATGGGAAAACGCTGCCTCGAGGCGAAATGGTTGCCGCCGGTGCCGAGGTTTGTGGTCCCGCGGAAAGGCCGACCTTTCCGCATCGCCGGTTCCTCCTTCCTGGGTACGGTGCGGTGGCCGGAGGGACGGCTGCAAGCGAACCGCGAGATCCAGTTCGTCGGCCACGGTCACTTTGACCAGGTGCGGTCGGACGTCGAGAAGTTCCCCGGCTATGGGGTCAATATCCTCCAGGTCGAGTTCGGCCCCAACAGTGTCCTGACTTCCGAAAACGAAGTGAACCTGCAGGCAGTGGACGACTTCCTGAAACTGTGTGACCGGGCGCAAAAGGCGGGAGTCGCCGTGAACCTGTTGCTCAGCCCTCACTACTTTCCGGGGTGGGCGATGGACAAGTGGCCGTTCTTGGGAGATTGCACGGGAGGCTTCTTGCGGTACTGCATCCATGCGCCGGAGAGCCGCTCGGTGCTGGAGAAGTTCCTTCGTGTCGTGATTCCCCGCATCAAGGACCATCCGGCGCTTCACAGCCTGTGTCTCAGCAACGAGCCGCTCAGCATCGATTCAGCGAAGTGTCGGTACATGGCGCGCTTCTGGCACGACTGGCTGGTGAAAGAGCACGGGAATGTTGGGAGGCTCAACGAGATCTGGGGAAAGAAGTACGGGTCGATCGAGGAGATTGCCGTGCCGGAAGCCCGGATGGAAGCGACACCGATCACTTACGACTTCATGCGGTGCAACTGCGAAGCGCACGCCGGTTTCCACCGCTGGATGGCCGACCTGATCCACGAGATGGCGCCCAATCTTCCGGTCCATGCGAAGATAATGATGAGCGCGCACTTCGCGCGGCACCAATATGGCCCGTGGTGTGTTGACCCGGAGTTGTTTGCCGACCTCAGTCAGATCAACGGCAACGATTGCTGCAAGTGGTACAGTCGAGAGGGCGACTGGGCCGCTAACTTCATCGGAGAAAACATGGGGTATGATTTCCAGCGGAGCGTGGGCGACCTGCCGGTCTTCAATTCAGAGAACCATATCATCACCGACCGCGACCAGGACTACGTCGCCCCCGACTATATCCGCAACGTGTACTGGCAGGGGGCGGTTCACGGACAGAGCGCCACCACGACCTGGGTGTGGGAGCGCGCCTTCGATCCGCGGTCTGACTTTACCGGAAGCA
>JACQGJ010000067.1 GCA_016199605.1 Armatimonadota bacterium
AGCGAAAGTGGCTGTGTGGTGTCGGTGTCAGCATGGCCGTTGTAGTGGCGGTGTTGGCGGTGTGGGTCGCCCTGAAGTCCGGGGGGAACATTAAGACGAAGGTGAACCCAAGGGACGGGGCGGCGATGGTGTGGATCCCCGCGGGAGAGTTCATGATGGGCAAGAATGAGAGCGACCTTGACCGGGAGATCGCCCGATATGGGTGGGACAAGAGGGAGAAGGAGTGGATGCTGAACGAGACGCCGAAGCACCGGGTGAGCCTGGACGGGTTCTGGATGTACAAGTACGAGGTGACCGCAGCCCAGTATCGGAAGTTCTGCAAGGCGACGGGGCACGACGCTCCTTATGGTCCGCCGTGGGGCAGGCAACTGGACGATCATCCGGCGATGAACATCACTTGGAGTGATGCGAGGGCTTACGCGGATTGGGCGGGGTGTTCCCTGCCGACGGAGGCGCAGTGGGAGTATGCGGCGTGTGGTGGTAAGGAAAGGGTGTTTCCGTGGGGCGACGAATGGGACCGCAGGAAGTGCAACAACGGGTGGTACCACAGGGATACTGTCCTGACAACCATCAGCCAGTGGGTGTGGCAGGTTCTCTTCAGGCAGCCGTGGCAGAACAGAGTGATGACGACGCGCGTGGGTCGGTTACATGAGGGTGTCAGTCCCTTCGGGTGCGAGGACATGGCCGGGAACGTGTGGGAGTGGTGCGCGGACTGGTATGGTGAGAATTACTACAAGAACTCGTCGGCGCGAAACCCGAAAGGACCGTCATCCGGGACGTATCGCGTCCTTCGGGGCGGTTCCTGGCTCAACCACGAAGCTGCAAAATTCGCGACTACGCTCCGGCTCACCGTCAACCCGACCATCAGGAACGACCACAGGGGCTTTCGTTGTGTCCAAGTCCCTTAGTTGCCCTTGGGTGGTTTTGCGGGATACCCGTCGCGACACGAGGGATACCTATCGCGACACGTATACATCTGAGGCTTTGCGGAGGTAGTCCCACGGTCCCATTCGTCTCGGTGGCGAGAGCGAAATTCTTCGGAGTTTGACTGAAAGGGGAGTCTGATGAGGCGTGAAAAACACAGCAAGCCCCAGGTGGTTGGGTGCTTCATTCTCCTTCTTGTGATGCGCGCGTTCGTGGGAGGCGATAGTGAAGCGCGTGGCAACCTAGAACCTCCTTCGGTCATCTTTGGCGTCAACACACACTCCGACAGCCCTAACTACCTCGATGTCCCAATGGAAGTGCAGTTGGATCTAATGAGAGAGTTGGGCGTGCAGTGGATTCGGTGGGACTGGACAGAGACAGCTTTGGAAGGGCGCCTGCCGTTCTATGACAGGTGGGTTGCAGCAGCGGCGAAGCGTGGGATTCGACTGGCGCCCGTTCTCGGCCCCAATAAAGCCTACAACCTCTGCTTGAAAGAACCGACGGCGACGCTGGAGGAAATAGAGAAGGCTGGCTTTGAGTTTGCTCGGCGCACCGCCGCTCACTTCAAAGGGAAGGTCACCTACTGGGAGTTGGGTAACGAGTACGGAAGCGACCTCATGCTGCGGAAAGGTGACGTGATACCTGAGGGTCGCGGCTCGCCCCACAAGGTGTGGCAGTGGGATGCTCCCGACGGCAGTTGCACGTGGCACTACAGGGATGAAATGATCCGCCGGGCGAGTGCCATCTTCAGGGGGATGCTTCGCGGAATCAGAGAAGCCGATCCCAAAGCCAAGACAATCATCAACGAAGGATATCTGCACTATGGCTTTCTTGACAGAATCACCCAAGAGGGAATACATTTCGACATTCTTGCCTGGCATTGGTATTCGGACATGGGCGAGGACCTGAGGGCCGTGAGAATGCCGGAGGACGAGAGTCGCAAGGGAAATACGGCTGCCTCCTTTGACCTGATCACGCGCCTCCGCAAGTATGGAAAGCCCGTCTGGTTCAATGAGATCAACCGCAGAGCCGGTGACATGGGAGGCAGGGAGGCGGAACAGGCTGAATACCTGAAGAAGGCGCTGTCGCAGCTTGCGCACGCAAAGGGGGTCTCCGGCTTTTTCGTCTACGAGTTGTTGGATGAACTCATGGGACCTGAGAATCCCGAATCCCACTATGGCCTGTTGCGGAGAAAGCAGGATACTGGGGGGAAATGGAGCATCGTTGAGAGGAAGCCTGCGTTTTTTGCATTCAAGGAAGCGTTGAAGAACCTCCGACACGTGAAGAGACAGGGGGAGGGGTTGAAATGAAGATCCAGTGGTCCGAGGGCAGAGGGTTCCCTACGCTCATCAAAGGTGGAGCGATGGGAATCGTTGGTGGCGTGCCTGTTTATGCGGCGGGGGTCAGCCACCCGTGGCGCGAAACGGAGCTATGCTGGGCTTTCGATTCCGTTGTCCAGGATTGGGTTCCCATCAGGCCACTACCCCTCGGCAGATGCTACACCTCAGGAGCCACGGTCGGCGATGGGCTTATCATCGTCGGCGGGCGGAAGAGCACAAAGGAAGGATTCGTGAGCCTGGAGGATGCTTGGTTGCTCCGCAGAACAGGTGATGACTGGCAATGGTCGGAACTGCCGAACCTGACCCAGAGGCGCGCCGAAGGGACAGTGACCGCTGTGAGGAATCTTGCGGTGTGCGTTGGTGGCGGAGAATGGGAGCGGAAGTATGGCGGGGCCTTCACCGCCAATGATGTGACCATCGCCGAAGCTCTCAACCTCGACAATCTGCAAGCAGGATGGATCAACCTGGGGGAGCCTCTGTTCTCACCGAGAGTAGGCTGCGCCGCTGCCGCAGTTGACGGATGCGTTTACCTCTTTGGTGGATATAATTGCTGGCTCGACGAGCGGAACGAGCGTCACCTTGAATACTTCAACCAGACTTTCAGGTATGAGTGCTCAGCCAACCGTTGGACCGAAGTGTCACCCATGCCGGTGAAGCTTTCGGGTCACAAAGCCGTCGCATTCGCTGACCGCTACATCATCTTGATGGGAGGTGTGGTCAGATTTTCGCTGCTCGGCCAAGAGCTTCAATATCAGACGATGAAAGTTGACTCGAAGCGCGGTGTCCTGCTCGGAGAGTACAGCGACCTCGTGTGGGTATACGATACGCAGACTGATAGCTACGATCTGCTTGCCGGACGGATGCCGCATGGCCACAACGATCTGCGCGCGTGTATCAAGAAAGATACTATCTATGTGGTCGGCGGCGAGAATTGCGACGCAACGACCAGTAATACAACCAATACTTTGATGATTGGTGAAATCGATGAGATCGCAATGTAGAAGAACACGGATTGTCAGATCCCTCGCTCTGTTGATCGCGCCAGCGATTCTGGCATGGGCGCCGCTGGCCCGTTCGGCGCCGGGAGAACGATCTCTGCACTCGCGGGAGATAGGCGTATCTTTCGATGAGCGCGGCCGCATGATCCTCGGCAGGAGACCCGTATTTCCAATCGGGATCTACGTTGCCCTTGCACCACACAGGCTTACGTCCGATCGGAAAGGCATGTTGGCAATTTTGGACGATCTCCGGAACAGCCCGTTCAAAATCCTGGTCAATTACGGCAGCCCCGACGGGGCCCTGGAGGAGAGAAGGAGATTCCTGGATCAACTCCACAAGCGCGGACTCTGCGAGTTCTTCTCCCTCAAGGACTACTATGTAGACCTTCGACTCTCGGTTCGTGGGTTGCCGGAATACGGCAAGACGGACGAAGAGGTCCTCCGCAAGGACGTCAGGGCTTTGAAGGACCACCCAGCCATCCTCGGGTGGTACATCTCTGATGAGAGGCAGGATGTGGAATCCGTTCGCCGGCATCATCAGTGGGTCAAGCAGGAGGATCCATTCCATCCCACGCTCCATGTTGGAGGTTACAGTTGCATTTCCCTGCCGTTTGCCGATGCGGCCGACATCATCGGGGTTGACCAGTATCCCGTAACCCATGAGCGCCCGTGGGCGATCACCGAGGTGGCCGACATCATGGATGAACTGCAGCGGAAGATATGTCGGGGCCAGCGCCCGGCATGGACGGTCGTCCAGGCTGTTGGAGGCTATCTATGGAATGAGGACGTGCGCGAACGGGGCTATAAGTTTCCCCCCGACGAGGCGCTGAAATACCGGGCGCCAACCCCACGAGAGATTCGCTGCATGACCTATCTGGCTTTGACACACGGCGCGACAGGGCTGCTCTATTACTATCACAAGGAAATCAAGGTTGCCTATGACTCAGAGGTGAGGTGGTCTGCGGTAAAGTCAATCGCCAAGGAAGTCAGGGATCTCTCTACCGTGCTCCTCGCACCGGACTACGAGCCCGGCAAAATCACCGGAGATAACCCCAAGGTTCATTGGAAGGCGAAGAGTCGTGACGGCAAACTCTTTGTGATCGCGGTGAACAGTTCCACGGAGGTACAGGGCGTCATTCTCACGTTGCCCGGACCTGCGCAAAAGGCAGTCTTGCGCACGGGTATCGGACTCGCTTATCCGTGGAAGAACCAGCTCCTGCTGATTCTGGACGGCTATGAGGCAGTGGCAGTGGAGTTGTCGTAAAAGACCGGCAGGAACGTGTAGTGGCGGCAGCAGCAGCGTTCTGCCTTTGGAGACAATATGGAACAGTCCGGAGTATGGATTACCCGTGGGTTCGAGAGCTTCAGTCAGGGAACTCTTGGCAATGCAGGGCAGAACCTGTACGTTTCCCGAGGCGGGGTGCTGCAACGGCTCCATCAGTATGACTTCAACAAGGACGGTTATGTTGATCTGATCTTCTGCAACAGCCAGGACCACTGCGAAAAGCCCCCGGTGTACGTGTACCGAAATGCGCTGACCGACCCGGTTCCCCAGGAATTGCCCGCTGAGGGCGCGAGGTCAGGTGCGGTGGCTGACCTGAACGGGGATGGCTATGACGATCTGGTGTTGGGGATGATGTACGACGGGATACGCCAGGACCTCAACGCAGTCATCTACTATGGCGGTCCTGAGGGCTGGGGTGAGAGTCGCCACCAGAAGCTTCCTGCCCCCTCCTGCTGTTCGGTCGCCATCGGCGATTTCAACGGAGAGGGACGGCCCGACCTCGCCTTCCTGTGTGGGGGACGTGTCCGCGTTTTCTACCAATCGGGCCTGGGCTTCGAACCGAAGCGGTTCGTGGACCTTGAAATCACAGGGGACCAACTGGGCGCCTGCGACCTCGATGGAGATGGGTTCTCGGATCTTGTTGTTCGTTCTCAGGAGGGTACGCTCAAGATATACTGGGGTGGTCCTGAGGGCCTGAATGTCGATCACGCCGACCAGGTTCCCATCGTACCGAAGGTGAAGGCCGACTCCCCCGGCGAGTCGGCGGCTACCAAATACCCGGAGTATGTTGCGGGGGTCGCACCACTCGCCCAGGTCGTTCTTCTCGGTGGGCTGCCCCACTTGTTCCGCGCTACCGTCGAGTCCGTTTATCTTGTGCCGGTGATTCCGGACCGCAGTTTCGGTCCTCCTTTGATCTTGAGCTGCGCCAGATCAACCTCCGTCGCAGTTGGAGACGTGAATGGAGACGGCTACCCGGATCTCGTGTTCTCCTGCCTGCAACCGGGTGAGGGTGGAGAGAGGTCCTGGATCTACTGGGGAGGCGAGCGGGGATTCGACGAGACACGGCGGTCCTCACTGCCGACACGCCACGCCTGTGATGTGGCAGTCTGCGACCTCGATGGCGACGGCTGCGACGATATCGTCTTCTGTCAGGCCCACACCCCCGAATCCTTCACAACCGAATCACTGATCTATTCCGTCGGCAGGGACGGCGAGACACCGGAACCGGTGCGACTGCTCACCCATGACCCTCGCCGTGTCTTCGTGGCGAGACCTTCACGCGACAAAGAGCCTCACCTCGTGTTCGTGAACCATTGCAGCCGCGGTTTGTTGGGCGATGTCGACGTGTCCGTCTACTATGGTGGACCACAGGGCTTCGACCCGGAAAGGCGAAAGGACTTGCCTGGTTGGGGTGCTGTTGAGGCCGTATGCTGCGACGTCAACGATGACGGGTACGTCGATCTGGTGTTGGCGAACGCTTCGGAAAACTCGGTCGACCGTGACCCCGGCTCCTACGTCATCCTGAACGGCCCGGAGGGTTTTGCCGACGCACCAGCGTTCACGCTCCCCACCACCCGGGCGCACGGTGTTTGTTGTGCAGACCTGAACCGCGACGGCTATCTGGACCTGGTATTCTGTGGCTTCGACAATCCCGATCTGCTCATTTTCTATGGCACCGCACAAGGGTTTGATACCGCCAATCCACAACGTATTCGCATGGAGCACGACGGTGTTGTCTACAAGGAGCCTCGCTGGATCTATCTTGCGGACTTGAACAACGACGGTTGGCTGGATCTGGTTGTGCCGCAAATTGTGGACGACCGCAGTTTCATCCTGTGGGGCGGACCGGAGGGTTTCAGTATGGAGCGCTGCCAGATGCTGTCTGTTGTGCGTGGCGCCTGCGCACGCGCAGCCGACCTTACAGGCAACGGCTACCTGGACCTGATCGTGGGCGGGCACATTCCGTCAACCGATGGTCCCCACGATTCCTACGTTAACATTTACTGGAGCAGCCCAGAGGGATTACGTGAGGACCGGCGGACCCTCCTTCCCGCCAATGCCGTCAACTCAATGACCGTTGCGGACTTCAACAACGACGGTCGGCTGGACCTATTCGTCTGCTCCTATCATGACGGGAGAACAAGGGACCTCGACTCTTATATCTACTGGAATCGCGAGGGCCGAGGCTTCTCGGCAATGGACCGTTCCCGGTTGTTCACCCACTCAGCCTCGGGCTGCGTGGCGGCTGACTTTAATGAGGACGGCTGGGTTGATCTGGCCGTCGCAAACCACAAAGTTGAGGGGGACCACGTCGGCTATTCGGCCCTGTGGTGGAACGGGCCCGAGGGTTTTTCTGAAAGAAACGTGACGCGACTGCCCACTGTGGGTCCGCACGGCATGACGGCGGTCGGTCCGGGCAACCTCATGGATCGAGGTCCCGAGGAGTTTTATGTGTCTGCTCCCTTCCAGTTGCCCCACGGGAGTTGCGTGAGGGGAATCTCGTGGCAGGCAGAAGTGCCGCCCAAGACATGGGTGAAAGCGCAGTTAAGATTTGCTGACACGCGCGAGGATCTGGAGCGTGCGACCTGGCGAGGACCCGCAGGAGCCGGCACCTGGTTTGACAGGTGTGGCGAGGTTCGTGTAAAAGAGTGTGACGGCGAATGGGTCCAGTATCGGCTGGCTCTGGGAGCAGTGAATGGAGGCTGCACGCCTCGCGTCACTGAAGTATGTGTTGAATACGACGGTAGAGTCATTTCCGGCACTGACGAGGAAAGGAGTATGTCCGCATGAGGGTCGCAGTGTGCCTTTGTATCATCTGTTTGGGTTCTGTTGTGAGTGCGCGGGCCGATGGCAAGCGAAAGCCAGGAAGGGACAGTCGGGGTCCTCTCCCAGACAAGCTCGATCCTGGCCTCGTTTGCGTGTTCTTCAACGATACAAGCTTTCAGCGACCAGCAAGCCACGGCATGGATGCGGGAATAAAGAACCACGGCGAAGCCGTTGAAATTAGAAGCTGCGACGTGGAGGGGCAGGTTGACATGGAGATCACCGGAGTCGGCAATTTCTCGAAGCTGTGGTTGGGATTCATCAAGATCCCGGCAAGTGGCGATGTCACCTTTACCGGTGAGGCTGACAATGGGCTGCGGCTATACATTGGGAGCAAGTGCGTCATTGACGGCTGGTCGCTCGATGGTCTCCGGGAGGGCAAAACACACGCTAAAGGCGGTCAGATACTGCCCCTGCGGCTGGACTACTTCCAGGACGGCGGTCCCGCGTTTCTCCGCCTGTTCTGGGAGTGGGAAGGGCATCGGCAGGAGTTGGTGCCGTCGTCGGCCTTCTACCATTCGGAGGATGACATGAAGCATGCGAAAGCCATTGCGGAAGGAAAGGAGCCGGCCACTCCCGGCAGCATGACACCGGCGGTGACCGCCCCCAAGGGGGACGAGGCGATCAACGCGACCCTCTACCGGCCGTCCGCAGAGGGAACGAAGCGGGGAAGCAAGCCGGTACGCCTGCGCCCCGGGCCACACCTGTTCATAGATGACTTCCTGGTCGAAAACAGCCAAGGCCTTGTCCGCCGGGTCAATTGCCCCGTCCGGGACCCCGCCATCCCCAACCCCTTGATCACGGGCAAGGACGATGAGTGCAACGGCCCTTACATGACCGTCCTCCGCGATCCGGAGGCGGGACGATTCCGCATCTGGTACAACACCAACAAGGTGCGATTCCAGGATGGTTCATCGCATGTCTCATATCTGGAATCGGACGACGGCATCCACTGGCTTCGCCCGCATCGCGTGCTGAAGGACCCCGGCCCCATGAACTTTGGCAGCGCCGTGATCGATGAGGGGCCGAACTTCCGCGAGAAGGGAAAGCGGTACAAGCTCGCCTGGTGGAGTGAGGGTGGTCTGCAGATCGCTGTCTCTCCCGACGGGCTGGAGTGGACGCGGCCGACGCCGCACCCGGTGCTCTATCACAACCACGACATCACTAACATCTGGTGGGATTCCCTGAGGCAGTGCTACGC
>JACQGJ010000092.1 GCA_016199605.1 Armatimonadota bacterium
CGCCAAGACCCGGACATCATCATGGTCGGAGAGATTCGCGACGCGGAGACCGCGGAGATCGCCATCCACGCGGCGCTGACCGGTCACTTGGTTTTCAGCACTCTCCACACCAACGACGCTGCCGGGGCGGTCACTCGATTAGTGGAGATGGGAATCGAGCCTTACCTGGTTGCCTCGTCGGTCGAGGGTGTGCTGGCCCAGCGCCTCGTACGTGTCGTGTGCGCCAACTGCAAGCGTCTGGAGCAATCGAAACGGGACACCGGCCCCGCCGCGCCTACCGCGAGAAGAATCTCCCCTCCGCCGGGATGTGACGAGTGCAAGTTCACCGGCTACAAAGGCAGAACGGGGATCTTTGAGTTGCTCCTGGTTGATGATGATATCAGAGAGTTGGTGCTCAATCAGTCGCCTGCGGGCGCCATCCAGGAGAGGGCCGTAGACAAGGGAATGAAACTACTGATGGCGGACGGGATCATGAAGGCCGAGGCCGGGATTACCACCCTGACGGAGGTCGCACGGGTGAGCCATGAAGATGGGGCCACAGCAGACCTCGAGCGGCTGGTGATCGAGGAGGAGCGATCCCACGCCTCGAGCGGGAAGGCGTGAGCCTGTAGCACGCTTCGGACTCTGCGAGTCCACGTGGGTCCGTCCTGGAACTACAGGGGTATCGGATTGGTGCACCGTTGCCCGTAGGATAAAGCTCCAGCTTTGTCCTTGAGTGGCAGAGCTGGAGTTCTACCTGCGTGGTTGACGAGGAGGACAAAGCTGGAGCTTTATCCTACGGGTCTGAGCGGGAGTGCCCCGTGGTTCCGGGATGCGCCCGTCCGCGTCTTCTAAGAGGAACAGATGCCTACCTTCCGTTACGTCGCAGTCGATCCTTCGGGCCACCGGCTGGTTGGGGAGATGAGCGAGGCCGACGAGCAGTCGGTGCTGGATCATCTGCGTCAACTCAACCGTTTCCCGACCGAGGTCGTGCTCGTTGACAAGGCTGCGACCAATGGCGCACGCCCGGGGAGAGGGCGAGGAATCCCCAGCCGTGATCTCGCCGTCTTCAGTCGGCAGTTGTCCAACCTGGTTCGGGGTGGGCTGCCGTTGCTCCGAAGCTTCAACGCCTTGATCGAGCACAGCGAGAACCCCCGGTTGCGCGCCGTGCTGACCGACGTAAGAGATGCGATCCAGGCCGGAAGCAGCCTGTGGGAGGCTTTGGGGGAACACCCACAGATCTTCCCTCCGCTCTTCGTCAACATGGTCCGCGCGGGCGAAGCCAGCGGCGAGCTGCAAAGCATCCTGCTGTGGCTGGCGGACCTCATGGAGGCCGATCAGCAGAAGCGGACTCAGATTCGGTCTGCTCTGGCCTATCCAGCATTGCTGGTGATAGTCGGGAGTTCCGCAGTGTTCTTCCTGGTGACGTTCCTCATCCCTCGTTTCGTCGGGCTATTTGAGGAGATGGATCAGGCGCTGCCATTGGCCACCGTCGTCCTCCTGACGGTTTCCTCGTTTCTCGGCAAGTGGTGGTGGGCCGTGCTTGCGGGAGCCACCGCGGCAATTGGGATGTCCCGCCTCTATGTGGCAACGCCGAAGGGTCGATTCTTCTGGGACACGATCAAGCTCCGGTTGCCCGCTTTCGGCAAGCTGAGCGTCAAGATCGGGGTGGCGCGGATGGCGCGGACCTTGTCGACTCTGCTGCGCGGTGGAGTGCCGATTCTCACGGCCCTGGAAGTGGTCCGAGACGTGATCGGCAACGAGCGGCTGGCCCGTGGGATCGACGACGTACGAGATAAGGTGCGGGAGGGGCAGAGCATCGCAGAGCCCCTCCGCCAAAGCGGCCTCTTCCCTCCCCTGCTGACTCACATGATCGCGGTCGGTGAAGAGAGCGCCGAGCTCGATTCGGTGTTGATGACTGTCGCCAACTCCTATGACGTTGAGGTCGAGAACACCATCAAGGCGCTCATCGCCCTTTTGGAGCCAGTCATTATCATGACCATGGGCTTGATCATCGGCTTCATTATCGCCGCCATGCTGCTGCCCGTTTTTCAGATGAACCTCTTCCCAACCTGAGCACGCTGGGAGAGGTGCAGCCGGTCGATACATTGACAAGTCGCGCCCGGTTGGCAGAATATGAGGCCGTTGCAGCCGCACCCATTTCAGGACACGGCGTTGATCGACCGATTCTTTGAACGGGTAGATGAGAGCTTCATTTCAAGGTGGAGGAAATCAATGAGAACACAGAATGGCTATCGTAGGACGAGCCCTCGTATGCGAAGGCGCGTCGGGGATTCGGGATACAGGCAACAGGGCCTTACCCTCATCGAGTTGCTTGCTGTGATGGTGATACTCGTGATGCTGGCCGGGATTGTCACCACCTCCGTCGTCAAGCGAGTCGAGGAAGGGCGCCGGGCAAAAGCCATCGCCGATATCAGTTCCCTCGAGAGTGCTCTGGAACAGTACCACCTCCACGCCGGATCTTATCCGACGACCCAGCAAGGGCTTGAAGCGCTGCGGGAGAAGCCAACCACGTCGCCTGTGCCCGACCAATGGAATGGTCCCTACCTCACCAAGAAGATTCCGGCTGATCCCTGGGGACGGGACTACGTTTACGTGTATCCCGGAAAGAATAACACCGAGGGCTGCGACCTTTACTCCTACGGACGCGACGGGCGTGAGGGAGGAGAAGGAAAAGATGCCGATCTCACCAACTGGGAGTAAGGACGTTGAGCAGAGGTGCGGACAGCGTCGGAGGAGGGGGTTGCGCGATCAGAGGTCAATGCACAAGGCGCAGGCTGGCGCTCAAGGGAGTCCACGGCTTCACGCTGATCGAATTGATCGGCGTCATGCTGCTTCTGGTGGTCCTTTCCTCCCTGGCGATGCCCTCCTTCTTTCGCGCCCACCGGGAGGCCCGCGTGCGTGCGTCAGTGAGACGCGTGATGGCAGCCCTCAACCTGGCCCGTGGGCGGGCCGTTTCCGAGAACACGCGAGCACGTGTCGAGTTCGACGTGCAACGGGGGTATTACGGGGTCGCCGTCGAAAGCGAGCAGGACAAAGGTGAGCCGCGCTTCGTCACCGAGGTCAGTTCCCTCGGAAGACCTCACGCCCTTCCACCCGGAATTACTCTAACCGTTCTTTCCGCCCTGCGCGATCGCCCAACGGAGAAAGAAGTTGTCACTTTTTACGACGACGGACGAGCAGATGAAGCGGTCATCTTCCTGCGCGATCGGTTCGACAACGAGCGGACCCTCTCCGTGGACCCCTTAACCGGCAAGGTGCGGCTGATCGATACCGGAAAGCAGGCAGGATCGGGCTCAGCACCGCCCCCCCGGTGGAGACACAGGTAAGAAACAAGGTAACTATTCACCTGCGCCCTGCTGTTGGGAGGGAGTGCGAACTCTGCGAGTTCGAGGACTCCCGACCCGCTCGTAGAACGCTGCCGGGACTGGCAAGAGCGGGTCGGGAGTCCAACTCCCTCCCAACAGAAGAGAACAAGAGACTGGAAGGGACTCGATGACTGCATGAGGTACAGAGGAAGAGCCCAGAGGGGATTCACGCTGCTTGAGCTGGTGGTCGCAGCGGCGCTCCTGGCCCTTGGCACGGTGGGTGTCTTGCAGGCCATTTCGCGCGGGCTGTCAAACACCCAGAGGTGTTCCGATGAATCCAGAGCGGTGGCCCTTGCTGAGGCAAAGCTGACTGAGGTCCGCCGTCTCGGCAAAAGCCTCGGAGCAGCGGACCGAGGCGCGTTTCCTCCTCCTTTCGAGGACTTCCGCTGGCAAATTGATATGGCGCCTACGGGCACCCAGGGACTCAACCAGGTGACAGTTCTGGTGCTCTGGGACCGCGGCAAACATACCTGTCAGGTGGCCGTCGAATCGGTTCTCCCCCTCAACTCGGAAGGGTCTGGTGGGCAATGAGGACTCAAGGGACATGCCACACCGTGCGGAAGCAGTTGTACGCCGAGAGCGGCTTCACGTTGGTGGAAGCGACTGTGGCCTCTCTCATTGCGGCGCTGGTTTTGTCGGGCGTGTATGGGGCCTTCAATTCTGCCCAACGTGCTGTCTCACAAGCTGAGACCGCTTCCGACCTCAATCAACTCGGTCGGGCCGTTCTGTCTGACCTCATGCACGAGTTGAACAACTGTTATCCCCTGTTCGAGGAGGAGGAGTTGTCGGGAGAGAACTCGATTGTGTTCCACGCCCTGGATGCCATCGACTCCAAGACAAAGCTTGACAATGACTCGCTTGATTTTGTGACGGTCTCAGGCAGGGAACGAGCCGACGGGAAGCCGGGATCGGACCTGATCCGGCTGCGGTACGAGATCTCCGACATCTCCCTGGCCTCTGAAAGACGAAGAAGGACTTCGACGCCGACCGGTCTCGTGAGATACACGGACTACTATCCTAACCTGGGAGCGCAAAGCTCGGGCAAACAGAGCGCCGAGCCAAGGTTCACCGATCCGGCACACTTGCAGACAGTGGAAGAAGTGCGCAGCTTGAATCTTCGCTACTGGGATGCAAAGGCGGGCGATTGGGCGGATCACTGGGAGGACAATAAAGCTCTACCTTCTGCCATCGAAGTGACCCTCGGCTTTGTGAGAGATGCGGACCTCCCGGCGGGAGGGGAAAAGCGTGAGCACATGATATACGTCTCCGGCGCCGCTGATTTGCCGATGTACCGACTCCCCGTACAACAGTCCAACGGCAAAGCCAACGGGAAAGCTGAACCCGCGGGTGGTGAGGTATCCCCTGGTCCACCTTAGCGGGAGGTCATACTCGTTAGGGAGGAGAATTCCCTGTTGTGAGCATTAGAAGACCAACAACCAGAGAACGAGCGAGACACCGCCGGGGACTTGTCCTCGTCATTGTCCTTTGGATCCTCGTCATCCTCGTGATCCTTTCCTGGGGACTTGCCGCAACGGTCCAGACTGAGGCGCATCTCGTGCGTCACTATTCGGAATCGAGCCGGTGTGTGGAGTTTGCCCGTGCGGGGATTGAGATGATGTCGAACCGGCTGGCGCAGGAGGACTTGTCGTTTGTAGCACGGGACCATCCGGAGAGCCAACTCACCAGCGAACGAGGGGGTCTGGCGTTTCAGTCCGGGGGTAAGTTCGAGGTGAGCATGGAAGACGAGGCCGGCAAGGTGAACCTCAATGTTGCCTCGACGGAAATGCTGACTGCTCTGACAGGGGATGCCAACCTGGCCGCTGC
>JACQGJ010000081.1 GCA_016199605.1 Armatimonadota bacterium
CTCCCGTACCATCGCAGGAAGCCATTCCGTCTCCAGTCCCACATACAGTTTCACACCGTCAACTCCAGCGGCGACAGTTTCGCGTACCGCGCCCACGGCGTCCTCGAGGTCTGCACAGGCTCGCGACACGACCGGATGGGTGGCAGTTGGCCCGTCGAGTAACGGCCCCATACACAAAATCCGGGGCCACGGATGGGCTGCCCCTTCAGATCGGCGCTCAAGGATCCACTTCAGGTCGTTGCCAGTGTCGCGGATAGTCGTTACCCCGCAGGCGAGGAAGAGCGGACCTTCCCACCGCATGAAATGCGTGTGTGTGTCGATGAGTCCCGGAGTGATCGTGCTGTCGGGTTCGTCGTAGACCTCCTGTACGTCACCAGGCAGGGAGCCAATGGGGACAACAGAGCGGACAATCCCCTCCTCCACCAGGACGGCATGACCTGTCAGGACCTTCTCACCATCGAAGATCCTCGTGGCCGTCAAGGCGAATCGGTTGCTGGGTGTTGGGGCGTGGTTCATGTGTGCGCTGGGTTGTGCCAATGTTGAGGTGTCGTTGTCTCCATCCGTTGTGGGAACCTGTAGTACCCTTCACTCCTCCAGATGGGATTGCGTTTCATGACTGTCCCTTTCCTGGCTCACTGCTTCACACCTGGGGCTCTCTCTTGTGGAGGTTGGGGTTTAGACAGTGGGTGCGCTTTGACCCAGGCTTCGCACTTGCCTATGAATTCCTCGACGGCACCCACCTTATACAGATTCACCTTATCGCAATCCAAGCCAGTGATGTTCCCAAGAGCGCGGACGAGACTCTCGCGAAACGCATTGTGTCCCGAAGCCAAATCATTCCCTGCTACGAGGAGCTTGTTCCTTCGCAAGAGGACAACGAGATTTTCGGCGGCGGGCCGATACGGCAGCCTCTCAAATAGCATCACAGCAGTTCTCATTACATCGTCGGAGGGGTGCTTCAGGGCCTCCATCACAATAACAGGCATACCAAGTTGGCCGAAGACTTCAGCAGAATGGCTCGCGCGAGACACACGGTTCAGCGAAGGATCAATCATCTCAGAATAGAGCCGTTCGAGTTTGCCGATGGTGGAAACATTGAACCTGACCCATATACGGCTCTGCTGTAGATAGTAGTTGACTTCCTCCTCCAACTGGGGTTGCCTGATGAGTTCAACCGCCGCGGATTCCAGCAATGGTCTCATCCGCGCCACTGGGGTTGGTTCCTGATCCACCCAGGGAACAGCCTCCGCGCCAACGGCGATACCCCCGCCAAGAACCATGGACAAGAGGACTGCCGAGGTTATCCCGGAAATCCTGAACACGAAGGACTTGCTCATTCCGCTAATCCCACCCATCGTTTGTGTTGTCTGTTACAGGGAAACGCCACTGCGTAGCGAATATCCCGCAGGACCTGTGTCTTCGCGGCCTGCAGGCAGTCGCCGAGTTAGGCGCACGGTGCGCCAAGGTCAGCGCACGGTGTGCCGGGCTGAGCGCATGGTGCGCCGGGGCAAGCGCACGATGCGCCAAGGTCAGCGCACGATGTGCCTGGTCAGGTGCATGATGCGCCAGAGCAAGCGCACGATGTACCGGGTCAAACGCACGGTGCGCCGGGCTAAGCGCATGATGCGCCCAGTCAGTGCATGGCGTAAAACCGGTAGAAACCGGGGGTTCACGGTCCGGACACCCCGCATCCCCACACCCCAAGCCGCTCCTCGCCTACGGGTCGCGCGACCGTTGAATGAGTGAGTCGCCGAACGGATGCTGCAAAGAATGAAGTCGCCATGGAGATACGAGCAGGGGGAATCACTCCTCATCTGCTGTCTTTCAGTGCTGTTTCCCTTCTTCCAGTCGCCGCAGTCGCTCGATGTGCTGGTTCAGCACGGCCACCAGTTTGTCGGGCGTTTCAGGTTTGCGATGATCCGCCGAGCAGAACCGTGTCGCTGGCTGTAGTTTGTCCCCGTCGATCTCCTCAATGGGATCACGACCGCGGGGAACTGATTGAACCGCCGCGGCGAGTTTTTGGGCGATCTCGATAGCTTCTCTAAGACGGCCGATTTCCTCGAGGTATCCTGCGTAAAAGATCAACGTCCGTTCATGATTCGGCTCCAATTGGAGAATCTTCTGGTATGCGTCTACCCTCTGAGCCTGACTCTCAGGAGTCTTGGGAGGCTGAGCGGATCGGATCCGCCACATCTGGTAGTTCAACTCCAGTTCCTTGTCAACGTCCTTCCTTCGGATGAACTCGAAATTCACCATCTGAGTTGCAACAACCGGCGGTCTGCCATGCCGGCTATTGAGAAAATCTCTCAACTCCTCGTTCCCCGGTATCTTCCCCAACGCGCACCTTATTGACAATGCGAGGTGCCGGACGTCTTCACGACCGTCTGGCGACTTGGTCTCTGTCCAGACGTTCTTCTTCAGGGTCGCGCGCACGCGGACCATTGCTCCTTCTTCCTTTGACCGCAACACGACGGCCTTCTTCTCAGCGATGACCCGTTTCCAACCTCCGAAGCGGTCGGGGATTCCCACCCCCAACACTCTGAGCGAAACTCCCTGTCCATCTGGCCCATCACCACCGTACCAGACATGAGCCGACAAGTATTCGGTGAATGGTTTCGAGTCGCCGCCGGCGTAGAGCGTCAAGTCGTAGTTTCGAGGTATTAACATCATGACAAAGTCAAGCGGCATCTCTCCATCGATGAACGTCAGACGTCCGCTTTCCAATTGGTCCATAGAAGCCTGGTGCCCAGCGCGAAAGACAGACAGGATTGCGTCCGGCCCCAACGTTGTAACAATCGACTTCTCCGGAAATGGTCCCCAGTTCAGACGCGTCTCCCTATACACTTCAAAGGCGAGGGGCTTAATAAGCATACCTTCTGCCCCCTTAATGGGGAGGTATCCTTCATCCTCGCCCTGAGAGAGCACTGCAATGGGCATGAGGACGATCAGCGTAGACAGCAACAATAGCCTGAGAGGAGCAGGCATGGTGGTCACTTCCTTTCACGGGTTATGTTTCAGGTGCAAGCGGATCTGATCCACAGTTACGGTGTCATGGGTTGCCCCCCGGGGCCCAAACTGTGCGATCATCTCACCGAACCTCCAGCATCTTCTTCAGTTTGGCCCACGCCGCTTCCATCTGCGGCGCAGGGGCGATCACCGCAACCTGTCCGGTGAATCCGGGAGGAAAGATCACGGATTGGGTCGCAGGCGAGGTGACTCTGCGACCGGTGCCGGGTTCTCCCACACCGCAGCGGCCGGATTTAAGGCGGGGCAGACCCGAGACGTCGACTTGCTCCATTTCATGCGGCAAGAGGAGGATCTGTAGCGACTGCCGCAGGTCTTGATGGTCGAGGGAGCAGATCGCAAAGTGGCCCTTCGCCTGCGCCAGTCGCTTGCCACCGAGTGTGACGGCTCCCTGGCTCTCCGCCGCGAGGACCGATCCCTTGGCGTCGGTGAGAACAAACGAGAATCCTCCTCCCGCAAGCTCCACCGTGACGCCCGCCTCGGGCAAGGTAATCGCGATCCGGTCCTCGCCGTCGCTGGTACGGGCCAGCATCGTCAACCGGCCACCGTCGCGGGTCGGAATCGACAGCGCCCGGACGGGAGCGTCCTGTGGCTCGATGCGAACACGCGACTCCGTGGCGAGGAAGCGGGCGTACACTTCCTTGTCGCTGCCTCGCGGTCGAAGCTCGAGGGGATACGGCACATAGAACACCTTGCCTTTCCCTACGGAGGTCTCGAGGGGCAGTTGTCGCCACGCTTCCTCCAGTGTGGCGAAGGGCAACGCGGGTGTCGCCTCGGGCAGGTTCAGTAACTGGCGTCTCTGAGTGCGGGTCGGCTTCCGAGTGACATCGAAGGAGACGTCCCCGGAAAGGTAGAGGCGCCCCCCTGCCTTCACCCACCCGAGAACACGCTCGAAGGTGGCATCGTCGGGGCAGTAGGGAATCGGCCAGAGGAGGGCTTTCGCAGATTCCGGTAGGCGGTCGAGATCCTCTTCGTTGACGATCCCGAAGTTCACCCGCTGGTCCAGCATCAACTCAACGGACCGCACCACGGCGTCATGCAGCTCGTTGAACCGTGGCCCGATCCGATGACGGTCGGGAGCGAGGACGAAGACCTGCGGCGACTCATACTTCGGCTCGACCAGGGACAGCAGCAGACTCTCCTGCGTGAGAGTGTGCAGCCATGGTTTCGCGATGTAGGAGCCGTGCCGCATCAGTCCCCAGGGGAAGACCATCTCGTCGAAATCCTTCCAGGACCAGTTTGCCATGAACGCCGCTCCCGTGGCTGCGCCGTAATGCACGTAGGTCTGGAACCGGTGGATACTTGCCGCCGTTACGTCCCCATAACTTCCCTGGACTCGGAGATCGTGCGCTTCCTGCGCGCCGCATTCCCCGAGGCTGAAGCCTTTGTCAAGGACGCGGCGGTCTATCGACTTGAACTCCTGAGGGAACCGGTTCACCGAACCGTAGAAGTGCATGTTCGAGAAGTCGGTATGTCGCACTCCGAGAATTCGATCGGCAGGAGGCATGCTTGGGAGATAGCCAACACACGTCAGGGC
>JACQGJ010000082.1 GCA_016199605.1 Armatimonadota bacterium
GAGATACGGGAAGCAATGGAGGCGTTGAAGATGCTGAACCAAACGGACATGCAGCGAGAGATTTACCAGGGGCGTATCAAGGCGCGGCGAGATGAGAGGATGCGCATGTATGAGGCCACCGAGCAAGGCTTGCAGGAAGGTTTGCAGCAGGGCTTGCAGCAGGGACTCACGAAAGGGGCGTTAATCGGAGGTATCGAGGTCCTGCATAAGTTGTTGGGGCACACTCCCCTCCCCCGCTGTGACCTGGAATCCATGGACCTCAGGGACCTGCAACAAATGCAAGAGCAGTTGATGCAGCGACTGGCTCAGACATGACGTTTCTCACGGAACTGCCCTCGGCAGGATATGCTCGCGCGTTGGCTGCTGGGTTCGTTCGCTCGCAGCAGCCCGGCATACCTGCGTTGACGGATCAACCACCTCGCGAGCTGGCAAGTGGACTGGGGCCGCGTCTTATTCTGCAATCTGGACTTCTGTGACAGCCTACAGGCTCTGTGTGATCACATCTATTTGCTTCTCGTCCATCACAACCTCCTGCCCGAAGATCCCGCCCGACGCGTTGATGGCAGCGCAGGCCTGGATCAGCGGATCCCTCAATCCCGCAAATCGGTCCGGGTGATGCGCCTCGTTGCCATCTATCGGGTAGAGCAGATGCTTGCTCGCCCAATAATCCAGCGCCAGAGGGTCCCGGCTCACCAGAAGCGTGTTCAGCCTGCGGGTCGCATCAGGAGGGTACCCGGAAAGTGCGGTCAGGCTCACCCGGATGCAGTCCAGGATGCTCAACACGGGCGGGCGCACCTGCCCGATCATCGCCCCGCAATGGCGTCCCAACTGGTCGTAGTGCCGTTCCTCCTTGTGCCCATCCGACATGGACAGCACCCCGTAGAAGTTCTTCACTGCGCCGGTGATCCCACAGCCTCCATCGTGATGCTTGAGCACGGGCATATTGATCAGCTTCAGGTTCCCCCGGTATTCCGAGCCATTCCAGATACCCTCCCGAAGCTCCACCCGGTTGCCTCTCGCTGTCCTGAAGCAGGGATAGGAGACATCCCCCAGCCGCCGATACCCATCGGTCGTGTGATCCTCGGAAGAGATGAACATTTCATTCAGAGAATCCAGAAGACAGGTGGACACCCTCGGATCGCGAAACACCTCGTCGACCAGAAAGGAGAAGGTGTGCGATTCGTCCTCCGCGTTCGCGTGTACGGTTGTGTCGGGGTAGTAGCCTTCCCAGATCATGTCGCAGTTCATGCTCCCACCCCCCTGTCCGTTATCCGTCAGCACGATCTCTCCGTCGAATCCCTCCGGATGCTCGAGAATCCGCTGAATCAATCCCCTGACCACATCCGAGTTCGTGCATCCCCGGTATTTCCACTGCGCGTTGATCTTGAGCAACACCACGTCGTCCTTTGCGATCAGACCCTCGCGTCCCCCAAGCGGGAGTTCCTGCTCTGTCTGGTACAGTTTCAACCCATGATTCCCCATCATCTCAACGAGCGCCTCCACACCCTCGTGGTGATTGGCCTCTCCGGTCGGGATGGGACAGTTCTCGATACGATAGAGGGTAGATGCCATAGTGCTCTTTCACTTCCTGCCAAGATCGTGATTCATTCAGGAATGGCTGACTCCGCTTGAGCAAGGAGCTATCATGCCCGCGACCATGCGGGCTGCCATGGTGACGTCGTCAGCCCCAGCAGAAGCCTTTACCGGCCCCCTTCCGTTACTCGCACGCCGCCGGGTATTCATTGCAGAGGTAGTGCCGACGCGGCTCGTCTTCCTCGATGGCGGGGAATCGCTCCACTGGGTCGAGAAAGCAGTTATCGTTCCAGTCGTCACACACGCTGCTCACTTCGCCGCTGACAGTATATTGCGTTCCCGCCACCTCGATTCCCGTCCCTTGTTCCCCCCAGAACTGATGAATCAGGTACGGCGGGAGGCAGATACTCTGACCGGGTTCCAGGCGAACAATTCCTCCGGGATCGAGTTCGTGTGTCATGCCATCTACTTGGGCCTTCACTCTCTCTTCCGAGCACTTACCGTCTTGCGTGGCCTGAAACAACCGAATGAGAATGTTACCTCCTCCTCGATTGATGATGTCCTCCATCTTGCTGCGATGAAAGTGCAGGGGTGGCTTCTGGTTGGGCGGATCAAGGATGAACTTCTCCGCATAGCACTTCAAGAAGCCACCCTCCCGTCGGTATCCGTTGCGCAAAGTGAACAGAGTGCGCCCCCATTCCTCGAACTGTCCTTTGCCAAAGTCAGTCACGTCCCAGCCCAGCATGGCTCTGCGGATTTCGTCCGCTTCGCCCCCTTTCGACTTCCAGTCCTCCACGGTCCAGTAAGCGAAGGGCGGTAAGTGAAGGCCAACCGCGGCGAAGACCTCCTTGGCCACCTCAATGCTCTGGTTGATTTCGGATCTTTTCATTATGGCGACTCCTTTGCCTAAACAGGCGCCCCTCACAGGCTGCCGGTGATGCCGTGCCTATCCTCACGGGCGTTTCGTGTTCGCTGTTGTCAGTAGTTGGCGCGCACAGTGATGGTGCCTGCGCTGGGTCTGAGGTGAATGCACTCTTTCGCGGCGTCAAACTGCTTGTGCCGGATGCCGTTCACAGTGACCGAGCGAACGCGTTTCCCGCCGGGGTGTCGCAATCGTATCACAATCTCTCTCGGAGTTGTGCGCGCGGGTGGCTCAATGATGGCCTGGATGTAGCCTTGTGATACGTGGGAGGTGATCCTGTAACTCACCTTGCCGAACCGCGTCGGGGCATTCCGCACCGAGACCGAAAGGCCCTCCTTCAGCCAGTTGCTGGTGACGAAAGGAGCGAGCCAAAGCTCGTTGCCGCGCTCCATCACAAACATGAAGCGGGTTTGCGTCAGGAAGCTGCCGGTTTCGTGGGTTTTGTTCCAAGCGCCCATATTGTGGAAGTGTTCCCAGAAGGAGAGGTTCTCAGTGTTGAGCAGAGAGGGAATCGCATTGAAGTATGAGCGAATGAACGGCTTCACCTCGTCGCGTGCGGCGTAGATCTCTGTGACTCGCCCGTAGTACGGCTGCACCTTGGCGAAGCCGCCGAGGTTGAACCAGTCCTTCGCACTTTCTTCCGCGGGATACTCGCCCATGCCAGATTGGAGGAACCAATGGTCCTCCATGTGCTCGACGATTTCCTCTACCTCAGCGCTCTTCGGATCGAGCACGCCCAAAGGGGCCAGGTGGTGTGCTCCGATCTCCACATCTCCCGCCCAGGTGCGGCCCCAGTCCTCGCCGGCGAACATCTCTCCCGTGGGACCGAAGCAGTAGAGCATCGAGGGATAATTCGGAATCCACGCGCCGTTTGACAGTCGCACCACCGGCGTGCGAGCTCGCGTCCACCGATAGGCCCGCAGGATTGCCTCGCGAAACTGATCGGCCTTTTCAAGGAGCTGGTTTGCCTCGGGATGCCCGACCTTCTTCAGCGCCGTTGCTGCCTCGTGTAGTCCCGCGTAGAGGTTGCCCTGCATGTAGAACCGGTAGGCAAAGCGGTTCCAGTCTGCGACCACGCCGGGAGGCGCAAGGCCGTAATCCGGGCTCTCATCGCCGTGAGCGTCGAGCCTCCGGGTCTTTTCACACTGTCGAGCAATCCACTGACACACTCGCGCCGCTTCCGGCGCGACGGATTCCATCCAGTCTGTGTCTCGTGTCAGTTGGTAGTGTTCGCCCACGGTCCACAGATGCCACCCGGTACCCATCAGGGTGTATCCGGTCGTCAGAAACCCAGCCGAATTGTAGCGATGGATGAAGTAGTTGAGCGACCGGCGTGAGAAGTCGTCGTGTCCGAAGAAACTCATCCCGCGGATGATGGAGTGCGCTTCACTCTCCAACGGTCCGTAAACCATGGAGGCGATCCACGGCGCGATGCGTTCCCCATTCTCTTCATTACGCGCAGCCATCAGGCAATGTACTTGTGAGGACAGGATGACTTTCTGCAGCAGCGGCTCCGGTATCTCGATCTGCATCGCGGGCGTGAGGGTTTGTCTCCAGTAGGTCTCCATCCGGGATAGGAGGTCCTCTCCGCCGGCGAGAGAGCCACACGCCTCCGGATTCATCTCCCATCCGGGCATGTAAACGTAACACCGCGCTTTTCCCTGCGGCGGGATCGTCCCGGTCAGGACCAGAGTGCCCTCTAACAACTGCGGTTGAAAGACGGAAGCGCCGGAGAGATCAAGCGTTGCGAGCAGGCGGTCCTGGCTTTGAGCCACGAACCTCGATCCCACTTTCCGCAGGACAGCGGGGACATGCTGATCCGCCTCAGCAGCAAAGGTGAGTCTCAGCGTCGCCACCTGAGCCTCCGCCGAGGAGTTCTCGATGTTGAACTCGGCGACGCATAGGGGATGAGGGTGGAGCGTTGTCACACCGCCTTCGGCGCCAGCCTGTGTCCTGTCATAGGGCAACACGAAGGTGCGCTGACGGTACAAAACCTCGTTCTCTGTAACACTGTTGGTCGGTGCCGGTAGCCAACCTCCCTCCAGGTGGCGGGTCAGACGTTCGTTCTTCCCCGAGCCGAACTGAGGAATCAATTCGAACGACTCACACCGAATCGCTCCCGCCCGCTGCACGACAAACTTCCGGTTGTCACAGGCAAGCGACAGCATGGTCGGGCCGTTGTCCTGCACCGCCCGGTGTACCGCGGCCATCGCCTGCTCGAAGGTCTGGTCCGACCTCATGCGGACCTTTTGCAGGACTGTCTTACGGCTGGCGAGCTTTCTGCGGTAGTCCGTGAGATCCCTCCGCGACGGTTCTCGCACCACGAACAAGCCATGCTTCTGGACGTACACGAATCCGTGCGCGAGCACATCTTCAACTGCCACTCCGAAAGCTCCGGTGGGCAACTGCAGGCCAATCACGGTCCGGTCGGATTTCCAGCGTCTTGGGGGCGTGTAGCAGACTTTCAATCGCAGCGGTTTGGACAAGTCCCAATCGCAGCGAGTCGGGGTATATGAGGCTGACCTGCCAGTCCTGATGCCATTGTACAACTCCACCTGGCCACGTTTGCCTGGCTCGGGCTTTTCCATCTCGAGGCGCAATTCGACGGTGCCGCATCGCGAGTTCGTGTGAGCAGTCAACCGACTCACAACGAAGGGCTTGGTGGCGGCCGGGAAGGTCCACCGCACCTTCTCGGTTCCGTCCCGCGCCTTCGGATTGTTCTGCCAGTCTATCGCGAAAACCCACCGCTTCCCTTGAGCCTCGACCTTCCCCTGCAAAAGCTCCCAATTCCCCTGCCACGGCGATTCGCCGAACCATGCTTGAACTTGCACTCGGTCTGGTGAGAGGACGTCCTCGTCTTCGGCAAACTCGAGTCCCACCTCCTTCAGCAGGCGCCGCTCATACCATTGCAGGCCGATACAGCCCACGCTACCTTCTGCAACGGGCACCGTGTAGCAGTCCCGCTTGTCCGGCAGCACGTCGGTTTCCAGAAACACCTCATCCGCGCGGAACTCCTCGACGCGATTCGTCCGACACCCGTCCACACGATTGGGATCCCAGGTGACCACCCGGGCAAAGGGAGCGGCGTCGAACGGCTGCGCACGCTTTCGGGACTTGGTTTTTGAGGATCGAACGAGCCGCGCCTCGGCCCAGTTGGCGCAATCACAAGTGATGCCGTCACCCGCATCGGTCACCACCAGTCGCAATTCCTGCGCCCCGGCAACGGAAACACGCACCGGCTTCGGGGCCTCCCGCTCTCGCATGATTCCGCTGTCGAATCTTCTACGGTCATCGACAAAAACGCGGAACACGACACTGCCGACATTGCCTCCCTGCCACAACACTCCGACCTCCGCCTCAAAGGTCTCGTAGAGCCCCTCCAGGTCCACGACGATCTCACCCGGAGCATGGTGCCCCAGGCCCTTGGCAAACGTCTTGTCTTTGATACGCAGCGGAATCGGCGTTCTGCCTGGCGCGCGGGCGGCGGTGTCGATGCCGAGTTCACCCCAACCTTGCTGGATGTAGGAGAAGAGGTCAAGTCGGTCGCTCAGGTACTCAGTCGCTGGCGGTTGGTCTGCACCACAAGTCGCGCATATTACCATAGCAATCACTCCGTAGAGAATCGGGAAACGGCCGACGGCTTGTGTGGTGGGGACAGGATAGCGCATCATATTGTGCAATTCTACCGGAAGATTGAAAAAGACGAAAACTGAACAGTCTCTATATACAGGCCGAAAGGGCGACCGCTATCCTCACTCACCCCCTCTCCTGCCGTTGTCAATTCCGGTAGCACGTGCATACCGCCGCGATACCCGACATAGAGCTGTTGGTGCACACGAATCAACAAAACTTGAATGGTCTTGCCGTGAGGGCTGAATAATGGAGGGATCCTGAAGGGATATCACAAAAGTACCGGCACAGCACTTGCCATGTTCCCGTCCTCGTGAGAAAGCATGGCCGATGTGAGTAGGGTGTGAGTTGGGGAGTTGATCGGCACAAGACTCAGACAACTGTGTGCACGCTATCCAGCAGTCCGGGCACTCCTCCAGTACCCCGTTCACGATTTGTGGGTTTGGTGTAGCATATCGTCCGCGACCGATAGAGAAGATGACAGTTGATGGCAATACGGCGTCACAGAGCCGCCGGGCGAAATCCTCCGCTCTGGCAGACGTGGCTCTTCCTCCTTTTCCCCCATGGTGCGGGAACACCAGGATCGGGGCTCGAATGTCAGCTCCTGTTTCAAGGAGGTGACTCAGTCCTATGTCGTCCAAGTCGCCTCCGAGCAATGCGATTGGCCTACCTTCACATTTGATCAGGATCACGGCACTAACTGTGTTCGTGGTGATTGATCGGCCTCGTTGGTCTTTACTGCCAGGCCCTCGGGCAGCAAGGTAGGGTGTAGGACTCACTACATCCATCTTTACAGCCGCAAGATCCAACTTACTTGCATTGGATGCCGAGATCCCTACTTCAAACTCGATATCGCCGGCATTGGCGGCTTCTTGAAGGGAAACAAGCAAACCCTCCCAAATCACAGTGTCCTTCTCGGAGTCCGTGTTCAATACGACACGACCAATTCGGAATCGTCTGCTCGCAAGCAACTGGGCCATTGCCCCAACGTGGTCCTGATCAGCATGGGACAAGACGACTGTGTGGATGACCTCCACGCCGGACTCAGCCAAATACTCCAAGAGTGCAGAACCCGGTCCCGTGTCGATCACAACTGTCCCGTCGTCTGTGGAAATGACGGCACTGCAGCCATGCCCAACATCCAATATGGCTAACGTTCCTGGAGTTTCACGGCGCATACAGCTCTCACTCGGTTTCCCATTCATCAAAGTAGAGGTCTTGATATTCCTCGGCTCCTATGTTGACCTGTGCGTGGAGCCACTTTCCTGGTTGAACTAGCGGCTGGATATTCGCAGGAAGATGGTCCCTCCAAAGGGGTATCTTTTCCCTCACGTTCCAACCGGGAAGGATCACGTGGAAAAGACCTTCCATTGAGTCATCCACGTCGTGAATATGTATCAATGTCCTCCAAGGTCTGCGGCTGGGGGGCAAGTTCCCTGCGAATTCCTCCACGCAGCGGATGAAACCAGCTTCTATGTCCTCCGGTTGCGGAGTGGTTGTCGGGAGGAATACGGGAATGAATCGCATCAAGCTACGGTCGATCACAGTAGATGCATCCGTAAAGGAACTGCAGAGAAGCGCTGGAATCTGATGTTGATAACACGTGGCCACCAGTCTGTCACCGTCGAAATTTGAGTAGTGGCCTATCACTCTCAGTCGGAAGTCAGATAATACGGCGTCTGCCTTGCCACACAGAGACGCGATGAACGAATCTGGATCATCCATCGGGCCAGGTTCACAAACCACATCAAGACCGAGATCCTCAATAGACTCGGAGAACCCGTCTCGAGATCCTGGTTCGTCGTCAACCACCAAGACACGATTGATGCGTCTGCCCTGAGTCAATATAGGCATGGATCACACCCCCAAGATTGGCAACTGTATGAATATTTCCGCACCGCCGAACTCGCCATGTTCTATGGCATCCACCTCGCCCCCGAGGTCCTTAACCGTGTCTCTCACAATCGTCAAACCGAGCCCCGTCCCATTCTTGCGTGTTGTTCTCCCGGGGAGCCATATCTCTCGCTTGCTAATTTCCTCAATGCCAGGTCCACTGTCCGCGACTCGTAACCTAAGATATCCATTCGTGACTTCCGTCTTGATAAGTATCTTGCGCTCTTTGTTCTCCGACCTTTCAAACGCCGCCACACTGTTGTTGATCAGATTCGTAACAATCGATTCAACTGCTGCCTCGCTTCCCCTCAAATAAGGGGAAGCGTCGCAGTATTGTGCATCAACGGCAATGTGTCTCGGATCCAAGAAAGGCGCGTAGGTTCCCAATACTTTGTCAATAACTTCGTGTATCTCTACTCTGGCTGGCCGTCTCTTCTCGTGATCCAGTAGTTTGAGCGTCGCTTTCCCCAATACAGAAAGGCTTCCAGTTGCCCCTTTGATTCTATCGACTGGCTTTTTCAGTTGAGACTCATACACTTCTGGTAAATGCGTTCTGGCTCTGCGCTCGACCGTGGCTATTGATTGGTCGATGACTTTGATTGGATTCCCAGCCGATTCGTGGGCGAATGTTGCTGATGTGATGCCGGCAGTACTAAGAGTTCGGTAAAGCTGTATCTCTTGCTGGTAGTGTTGGATCTCCTTGTCCACCGCATCCCTTTCATCACGAAATGCCTTCTTGATCGTCTCCTTTGCTTCCTTTGGGAGGTCCTCCATGGCCGCGTCGCTTTGTCTTCTTGTCTCAGCGGTTTTGCTGGTTACCTCAGCTTTCTCATGTTCGCGTCGTTTCTGCGCTTCTTCCATCCGTCGCCCTGCCATCCAATCCAGAGCGTCTTGTGCATAATCCCGGATCTCAAGAAATGTGTCACTCTCAATGAACCCTGAACGGTCGGTCTTCTGTACAAGTAGGGATCCTGCATCGTTAAACAACACGCGACCGATCGAGTTATTGGTGGAAGGCCGCTCCTCGGGGCTCCTAACCCGGCTAAGATTCATGTCGAGCCAGTCGTTGCCAGGATCACCATAGGGTGTGACACGCAGTCCATTCTGGTAGATGTGGACTCCTCCAAATGCCTCCACCCATGCTTTTGAATCCTTCATAGGGGCTGAGCGAGCAACAAAAGAACTTGTTCGCCACAGGAATGTCCATAGTTCGAAAGTTAGTTCAGGGCACGCATACCGTAACTTATTCTTCTTCGATGCAAGTTCATCATGGTCAGCGGAGTAGAGGATAGCATCACGCCAATCGAGCACTTGAGCCGATACCCTCCCATCTTTGTCGATCTTGGCAATAAGATGAAAATCCGCATCCTGGAAGTACCGATTCTGAACGAGAGCCTCCAAATCCTCAAACTCAGGGGCTTTCAGTATGGGTTTGAAACCTTTGGGATCGTCACCAAACGGGTCGGCCAATAGCAGCATTTCGCGGGCAAGTCGTTTGACTTCTCTGCGCCCGATCTTCGACCTCAAGTTTTCGATCTGGATTTCAGTTCCGTGCTTGTCTCCTGTGCGGCGAGGCTCTGGTTCAAGATTCAAGAGAACATCGTCGACAAGTTCTACGCCTTTGTATTCATCCCAATCGATCAGTAGATTATATTCAGAAGCCTTTTCGGTTCTTGGTCGAGTCGTTAGCAGGACCCTACTTCCCATCCTCAGTGCGGCCAGTCGGCCAAGTCCCTTGTTCCCCGCGGGCACCCTCCCAAGACGCGTTCTTGTCCTTTGCTCCTTGATTGAACGCCCCAGAACAAGCCAACCATCCTCAATGTCGTGAGAAGTCATCCCATCGCCATCGTCTTTGATAACAATATGGCCGCCTGGCTGGTCCGCATTGGCCAGTTCCACAGTGCACATCAACGCGTCCGCATCATAGGAGTTCTTGACCAACTCAAGGATCCCCCTGTCGATGCTTGGGTTAAGTTCTTCACCAAGTCTACGGAGGATGTCTGCTGCAAAGCGGATCTTCATGTAAGTTGTCTCATTCCCACCATGGTAGTTCGGCCAGGGCTGAAACCGTCAAATGACGGCAACGAATTCGTTGATTCAACCATCGTGTTGTCTTCTCATCTTGAAGAACCCCAAGCAAGTCTCGACATGATCGCAGAGTTCCATCTTTGGGCACCAGGACGAGCAGATGGTTTTCTACAGCCACGGGAGTTCTTGTCTGGACTATGGTTCCAATTGCCCGATGCGCGTCGCCCAACCTTGAGGTTCGGCGTACCACCACAAAGGGAGGTTCGAGCACACGCCCTGAATACCTCCGAGTGTTAGAGATAATCCGAACAGTACTCCAACGCGGGAGAGCTCGCGCACACACAAAGGGATGCTCGATACCGGTGTGCGCATCGCGATAACTCACAACTGGACCAACGGATACATCAAAGCGATTCTTGACGCACTCTACAGTCCTCGTCGAAGGTTGATACCAAGAGTTCGTCTCTGTGGTATCGGAGGTGTTGGTAGTCTCCACGTCGAGGATGAACACGTCGACGTCAGCCCACCGATCAAACTGACCGCAAACTTGGATTCGGTTCAGACGCGTGCGCGCAGCGATGGCCTCGCGCCACTTCCGATATCTTGTACCGCTACGCAATACGTCTGGCAAAATTGCAGCGATGCGGGTACCCGGTTTCGACTTGAGCACACATGCCTCCAGAAAGATGGCTGCCGCACTTACCTTTCCGCTCGCCCAGAGACATTCCTTTGGTGCGTCTGTTAAGGTGAAGGGGGGGTTGACGACTATGTGTGTCGCCATTCGTATGGCCTGCTCGTCTGCCAAACCACAACCGCTGCCAACAAGGGGGAAGGCATCTTCTAGTTGCGGGAGTTCTGCATTGTTAGCGAAATCGCCCTGAAGTAGAGCTGCGAATGCGAGCCGGATCCTGGCGGCTCCTGTGAACTCGATATGCAGGTCACGCGCGACTATCTGCCTCCCCCAACATGCCAGCGTTTCCGGGAGGCTCTGTTTTGTCGGCAAATGAGACGCAACGGCGATTAGCAGGTCCCCCGCTCCACACGCAGGATCGAGCACAATAGAATGCTCAGTGAGAGAGCCTGCAAGCAGCTTCACCGCGCGTCTTGCGAGACTCGAACCTGTAAAGAATGCACCAGACTTGCGGAGTTGATCCAGGGAGACTAGGCAGCGCAATTGCTCTGCTGGTTCTCCATCCAAAGCCGCTTCGATGGCACAACGTACGCCGATATCATCCCAATGAGACCCCGCCGATGTTTTGTCCGCGAGATCCTCAAGGTGTTTCACATACGGTTCAAAAGCTTTCATGTTGCTGCAACCTTACTCACTATTCCCCTGATCGGCTGACGACGCGTCCAGATAGACGGGCCTTGGGCGGCTGTAGTCACACTTTCCATCGCCATTCTTGCCGCGCCCCGACTTCTCCCCTCCCGCGCCGCAACCCAATGCTGCGCGAGCACCACGCTGGCACCCGCAGTTCCCCAAACGCCTCGCACAACTCCACGACCGCAGCCCTCCGCAGGTTCCGCCTTGCGGGACGGACGCGGGGCCGTCTCTTGGATCATTGACCGTGCCTATACCAAGCCTTTCTATGTCTGCCAGTTCCCACGAGGAACTCCTCAACGGATGCAGCTAAAAGCTTGGCCTCCTTCACTTGGTCAAGAGCTCCGCTCCGCGTGTGCATGAGCGTAAATTCATCTTGCGGTTGTATTCACGCAGACTCCAGAGGCGTTTGTGCCTTATGTTGCGAATTCAATCCGTAGACGCTTGCCCAACGCCTGGGCCGTCTGCTCCAAGGTGTGCAAGGTTGCGGAATTGCTCCTGGCACTGAGAAGTCGTTCGAGCGTCGAACGGCTGATATTCATCCTGCGGGACATCTCGGACTTGGAGAGATGCTCGGTGTTCATCATCTGAGCGACCTGGAGGGCAATGGCCCGCTTGACGCCTACTGCCTCAGCTTCACCCAGCAGCCCCTCCTCCGCAAGGAAGTCGTCAAAGTCACTCCCGTGATATCGGTTACTCATCTTGTACCCCTCACCGTTGCTGTTCTTTCGCGGGTAAGCTCAACATCCGGCTGTTCGATCTTTTGAGATTGCTTGAGGAAACCATGCAGCAAGACCATGGCGCGACTTTCCACCGTAAAGAGAGCCCGGGAGAGATTCAACGCCTTGGTAAGTGCGAGCGTGCCTCCCACAGATCAGGCTCTATTTTGCGAACCAACGGCATTCCCAGCGGCCAGGCAAACTGCACGGTCTTGATATGTTCGCCGATGACCTTTCGATCCTCTCTGTTCAGTCCCTTGAGCCACTCCCGCACCGGTAGACCACTCGATGTCGAAATCCACCACTCACGTCAAGGATTATATCACCGGGTTGCGAAAGATCAAGGAGACCTACGGTCAGGTCTCCTTGTGTCACATTGCTACGCCCCGACCCTCCCATCTCGCGACGCAACCCGATGCTGCGCGAGCCTCACCGCCAACATCCGCAGATCCCCAAACGCCTCGCGCAACTCGACGGCCTCATCCCTCCCCAGATTCCGCATGGCGGCGCGTGGTCTGGCGCAGATCCGGACTCCGATGAACGGGCGCATTAGCCCAAAATTGAAGCCGCCCCATATACCTCGTAGCGTAGCCCCTTGTGGGCGTCACCCCGCGCTCCGGTGACGCCCACAAGGGGCTATGCTACAGGGGTCGCTCGTTTTTTGCAGTTTTGGGCTAATGCGCCCCGATGAACAGCACTGCCAAGCTTAAGATACGTGGATACCGCCTTGAACTCAATTCGTGAGGGAACCACTCCTGGCGCCATGGCGGCTTGGCGAGAGCACTGCGGACCGTTGCTCCTTCAAGCGGCGGCCCACTCCGAGCGCACGAATTCCACGGCGCTTCGGAGGGATTCCTCCAGATCCCCTTCGAAGCCGCATTCCATCACAAGGTAGCCGTCGTAGCCGATCTCTTTCAGGGCTGTGAAACCTGAACGGAAGTCGGTGTGCCCGACGCCGGGTTGCTTGCGGTTGCTATCGGCAAGGTGGACGTAGCCGACGTGATCCCCACCCAGGAGAAAGGCGTCAGGGATGGATGCCTCCTCGATGCTCATGTGGAAGAAATCGGGCATGACCTTCAATGCCGAGCTGCCGACTCGCTCGATGATGTCAACAGCCTGGTCCACACGGTTGAGGAAGTGAGTCTCGTACCGATTGAGCGGCTCCAGCAAAAGGTTGACTCCCACCTCCTCTGCCTTGGGCGTGATGCGCTTGCATTGGGCCACGAGCAGGTCTCTTTCAACTTCCCATCGGTCCACTATGGGCGACATGTCGGGATACGGATTGGCGCCAAAGATGGGTACCTCAATCAACCCCGACGCCCCAATCTCCTGGCACGCTTTTAGACGCTGCAGGTCCGTGGCAACACCGGCCTCACGCTCTGCCCGGTTCGTACTCAACAGTAGGATGCTCCCCACGATGGCGCTGACCGAGAGACCCAGGTCGTGTAGCATTCCCTGTACCTTCGGCAGCCCAAGGCCCAGAGCATCATGACCAAGCTCTACCGCCTCAACTCCGCAACGCTGGAAAAGTCTCACCTTTTCCTCGAAGTCCTCCAACGACGCATATCCGACTCGAATACCGACTTGCATTCAACAGCTCCTTCCTATCAGTGGTTGCCTCAGTTCCGGCGATTGTAGCACCTTGACGGCCCTCCAACAAGGCAACGTCAACACTGGATCTTCAGCGACCGTCGCACGGTACCGTCTCACAGGATACCGAAACGGCCGCGCGTCGGCAGGCAGCAATGAAAGTTGTGCCGCGCAAACTTGAGGGAAAAGTTGACGACCTCCCCTTCTTTGTGGCAGCATTCATCCGGCCTGTTCGACGGGGAAGAGATCATCGGAGGAACGATACATGACCATGACGAGTAAAGAACGCATCACCAACATCCTGCAACGCAAACCGGTGGACCGGATCGGGGTCTACGAGCATTTCTGGGGGGACACGCACAAGGCGTGGCTGGAGCGGGGCGACATCAGGGAAGGCGAGTCGCTGTCTGACCGGTTCGGATTTGATATGGAGCTTTGCTGGCCGTTCAACTTTGTCGCCGACCTGGACTTCGAGACGGAGGTTCTGGAAGAAACCGAGGAGACGATCCTGACACGCAACGGCAACTACGCGGTGATGCGCTCGCACAAGCTGCACGCTTCAACCCCCGAGCACGTGGACTTCCTCGTGAAAGACCGCGCCGGGTGGGACGAATACATCAAGGAGAAGCTCACCCCCGACCGTCGCCGCGTCAACTTCGAAGCCTACCGCGACGCACGCCGGCGAGCTCAGGAAACGGACCGGTTCTTCCTCTGGTCGGGAGTGAATGTCTTTGAGATCATGAAGGACGCCGTCGGACACGAATACATGCTGATGGGGATGATCGAAGACCCGGACTGGGTCCGGGAGATGGCGATGACATACTCGGGACTTCTGGTGGAGCTTCAGGAGACACTATTCGCTGAAGAAGGTCTTCCCGACGGCATTTGGTATTACGAGGACATGGGTTTCAAGCAGCGACCGTTCATGTCGCCCGCCATGTATCGTGAGATCATCCAGCCGGCCCACAAGCTGAGCATTGACTTGGCGAAAAGCAAGGGACTGCCGGTCATCATGCACTCGTGCGGCTACATCGAGCCGCTCCTGCCCGGCATGATTGGTGGGTTTTGCGAAATCCCCATTTTCGGGGCGTTTTGAGTGCGGAATGGGGTAGGAGCTCTTCCGTCGGAGGCGAGAAGACCTCAAATCACAAGGGGAAATCCCTCGGCGCGCGGCCACGAGGACTGCTGA